>CBHXZU010000342.1:0-6728 GCA_966125105.1 uncultured Prosthecobacter sp. | reverse complement strand
AGGACCGAAATGGTATCGCTGGTGGGATTTCGGCAGCGGCACGATGAGCGACCTTGGCTCGCATTTTAACGACTACCCCTTCTGGGCGCTAAAGCTCGACGCGCCGCAAACGATCGAGGCCAGCTCAGGCCCGGCGCATCCCGAGCTCGCGCCGGCGACGATGACCGCCACCTACGAATACGGCCAGCGCGGCGACATGCCGGCATGCAAACTCACCTGGCACCAGGGCGAGGTGCGTCCGGCGATCTGGAACGAAAACAAGATCCCGCAGTGGAGCAACGGCATCCTCTTCATCGGCGACAAAGGGATGCTGCTCGCGGATTATGGCAAGCACGTGTTGCTGCCGGAGGATCAGTTCAAGGATTTCAAGAAGCCGGAACCCACGATTCCTGAAAGCGTCGGCCACCATCGCGAGTGGCTCATCGCCTGCAAAACGGGCAGCCCGACGACGTGCAACTTCGACTACAGCGGTGGCCTCACGGAAGCGAATCACCTCGGGAACGTCGCCTACCGCGCGGGCAAAAAGCTCAAGTGGGATCCCGCGAAGTTGGAATGCCCCGGCACGCCGGAAGCATCGAAGTTCATCGGCCGCGAATACCGCAAAGGCTGGGCGCTGGTTTAGCGATCCACCCGGCTTGGGCTGCCACGCCAAACTTTTGAGACAGGATTTACAGGATTTTAGGATTACTGGATTCCGCGCGTCGAATCGTTGAGAGCGTCGCCAAAGAAACTTAGGGCAGCGACGGGCTGAAGGCCCGACCACAAGCCAGGCCAGGCCACAGCGGAAGCATGAGCAATGCCTTGGGTAAAATTGGCCGACGAGCAGAGCCCCGTAGGCGGCGAACACATCAGCGCCGCAATCCGCGGATTCTTTTGGCGATCGCTACTGCATCTGCCAAAGAAGTTTGCGGATACGGCGAGCTTTCGATTCGCTGAAGCGTGCCTGATACAAGTTCCGAAGGAACGGAATGAGATAGCCCAGGGTGAAACCCTGGGAAGCAGATCAAACGGCATCAGCCCTGAAGGGGCGGGACAGAAATCGCGGCGCGTTTTGCCCCTACAGGGCTGGCCATCATTGATGCCAGACCCAGGGCTGTCGCCCTGGGCTTTCTCATTTTGCTCTTTCGGAGCAGTCGGATCCGGGAGCAACTTTTGGCATTTACTCTATAAATCGACGAGCCAGCTCAAATGCCTGGGCGCACGGTGTCGGCAACCCTAAGCGAGCAGCGTTGGTTATGGCGAGAGCACTGCACAAATTCGTTCCCTGCCTCTTTCTGCGAGCAGCCCTCAAAGCCGGAATCCTGTAATCCTTTAAATCCTGTCTAAAAAGAGTCAGCGCGACAGAAAGTATCCGCGCTGCTTCTCGCTGATCGGTTTTCCGACTCGCTCCAGCACCGCGAGCATATCCTCCCACACCCGACGCTTCTCCGAGAGCGCCTGGTTGCGCAGCAGGTAGGCGGGGTGGAATGTCGGCATCAGCGGCGTTCCCGCAAACTCGTGCCACTCACCGCGCTTCTTCGTGATGAAAAACTTGTCGACGCCGAGCAGGCCCTCCATGGCTGTGGCGCCGAGTCCGACGAGCACCTTTGGCTTTATGATCTCGATCTGCTCGAGGAGATACGGCTTGCACGTGTTCATCTCCTTTAGCGTCGGCTTGCGATTTCCCGATTCGCCCGGCGGCATGTCGGGCCGGCACTTCAGCACGTTTGCGATGTAAACGTCGCTCCGCTTGAAGCCCATCGTCTCGATGATCTTCGTCAGCAATTGCCCAGCTTTGCCGACAAAGGGCTCGCCCGCGGCGTCCTCGTCTGCACCGGGTGCTTCGCCGACAAACATGAGCTCAGCCTCGGGGTTGCCCACGCCAAATACCACCTGCGTCCGGGACGCCACGAGGTTCGGGCAAAGCGTGCACGGGAGAACTTTGGCGCGCATCGCTTCCAGCCGTTCTGCCTTTGTGCCGGAAGCCGGCGCAAGCGAAGTTGCGTTGAGGGCCGGCGTCGCGGACTCCGCCGGTTTCACCGGTGATTTTGACGTGCTGCCGGAATCGGCGGGCCGGGCGGGGATACCCTCCGCGGCCGCAGTCGCCTCGGCAAACAGGGCGCTCAAATTGCGGCTGCCGCTTTGAGGAGACGCAGGCGCTGGAGCGTGCCGGTCTGCTTTCGGTTCCGAAGCAGCCGGGGCTACTGAGGCAGTCGGCGCCGCACCGCGAGGCGCAGATCCCGCGGTGTTCGCGAGTTGCGCGAGCGCGGCAGCCGACGCGCGGATCCTCGATTTGCGTTCGCTGAGGGCCTGGACGGCTTGGTGAACGATTTCAAGGGCGCGATCGGGTTCGGACATCGGCGGCGAGGACTACCCGAGTGGGAAGGGGAGGGCAAGCGGTGGGACAACGGACGAATGAGGTGGACTCAGCGCTTGTCATTGAGCTTCCACTTCACGACCGCGTCGCCTTCCGCCGGAATGTTTACCGTGACGTCGTACAATCTGCCGTGTCCCTCAAGCGACCCGCCCGGGCCAGTGTTGGTTTGGAGATAGTCGTGCCGTTCAAGCAGCACGGTATCCGCTTCAGTCCATCGCGCCGGCACCGTATACGCGTGCTCAAGCGTTGCGCCTTTCAATTCGCGGTCTTGCTTCCGGTCCGGAGGCTCATTGAGGGCGACTGGTACTTTCTCGAACCGCTCGCCGTTCTTTCGATAAAAGGTGGTCTGCTTGATCGAATGCGAGTCCTTCGTCTCGATGAACTTGTTTCCGCGCGGCTCTGCCTGGAGGTTCGCTGACATGTAAGCGAAGCGTTTGGAATCGGGAGACCAGAGCGCTGTGCCTTCGCGATCCGCTCCAGTGCCAATGTCGTCCTTGGTAAGATCGAGGATTACCTTTCCGCTCGATTTCTCGATCAGTTCCGCTCGAGCCACCTTTGAAGATGGAACGTCGTCCGCGTTCGCAAACGTTTTGCGGATGACGAACTGACCGTTCGGGGAAGGCCAGTCTGTAATCTCCGCGCGGTGAAAAATCGCCGAGGTTTTTGGGAATCGAAGTTTGAAGTAATCCGGCTCGATGCCAGCGACCTCCGCGTCTGCCATCGCTCGCCTGGCGAGGATTTGCGCGGAGAGTGGCTGCGAGCGAAGGAAAGCGGCAAATTTCGCGTCTCCAATGAGGTGCACGACGATGCCGAGATCCGAGTAATAAGTTTCTGCCGCTCCACCGTCGACGCTCTCAGCAAGGCTGAGAAATTGTTTTAATCCGGCGCTATCGCCCTGAGCGGCGCGGCGGGTGATAGCATAGTAGTCGACGTTATTGGATCGCCCAAATTGACCGATCTCCGTGTCATCCTTGCCTTTCGGTTTCCGGGACAAATCAGCTTCCGTGAAGTAGAGGCGAATGCGGCTGGAGTGCATCCAGCCAGACTTGCCGGACGGGAGTTTCACTTTGGCCCAATCGGAACCTTCCACTCGCTCAAAGGTGAATGGCTCGCCTTCCTTCACTTTGGCCACGATTGCCGAGTCGGTTCCTTGCGACGCTCGGACGTTCACATAGCCGTCAGGGTCGTCGATCACTCCCCGGGTCTCGTCCGCGCAAATTGCATGAAAAGGAGCGAGCCAGAGAAGACCGGTGAGGAAACGCCCAAGGAGAAACGCCTTCATGAAGGGAGCATGAACTCTCGAAGCTGAACAGCAAGCCGAGCCTGCAAACACCACTGTGCAGCGGTCTGATCTGCAGCGCCGGTCTGCCAAATCACGCTGCAAAGATCAGTTGTAGGCACGCAAATTGTTCCACTATATTCATTAGAATTCGTTATGCCGGTTTCCCACGTCTTCAACCCTCCGGGACGTAAAGGCTTGCTCCCGTTCCTGGCCCTTATCGGTGGGCTGTGCATTACCCTTGTTCTGAGTTGGGCCACCGTGGCGTGGAAAACCTCACAAGAGCGCGAGACGTTCGACATCGCGGCAAATCGCACCAGGGAACTGATCCAACGTGAGATCGATGGCTATCTCGTCTTGCTCGATGCGCTGCGCGGGCTGGTCGCTGCGCAGTTATCGGTAAGTCGCGACCAATTCCGTGCTTTTGTCGCTGAACTCCAACTCGAACGGCGATTTGCGGGCGCAAAGGGCCTTGGTTTTGCCGGCGTTGTGGGACGCGAACGAAAAGACCAGACGGTTGGAGATATTCGCAAGCGCACAGACCAAGGTTTCACGATTTGGCCGGAAACCGACCGGGACGTGAGTTGCCCCATCATTTACCTGGAGCCGGCGACCAATGACGCCAAGCGGTTGATCGGCTATGACCTGCTCGACCTCCCTGAATTCCGCTCCTTATTGGAGGGCGCTGCGAAGAGCGGGCAGGATGGCGTTTTTTTGGGTTCTCTCGATGCGGGCGAAAAGAGCGAGTCGACAGGAAAGGAGTTGGTTTTGCTGGCCCCCGCCTACACCAAGTCGTCGACGCCCGACCAAGGTCGCCATGTCTTCGGATTCCTGTTTTGCGCCTTTCGCCTGGACGCGATGTTGAGAGCCGTGGCGCAGGTGATCCCTGAGCCGAGGCCTCGGTTTACACTGCTCGCAAGCGATGGCAGCCGCAGCGGGGAACGCGAGGTGACGGGAGGTGGCAGCGCGGATGTGTCAGAGCCGAAGTTCCGCGCAATTACCTCGGTTACGGTTGCAGGCCGCCCGTGGAAGCTGGCGATTACGGGTGGAACGAAACGTGGAGCGCTCTGGGAATACGGGTTTCACCCTTGGATCATGCTGGGCGGTGTCGCGGTGTCCTTCACCGTCTTCGGAGTCAGTCTCGCGCATCGTAAAGCCAGGAGAACGGCCAAAGATCATGCGGATGCGAGGCGCGACGTCGAAGTCCGCTTTCGACGACTGGTTGAGCAATCCATTGTCGGCATCTACCTCATCCAGGACGAGCGCTTCAATTATGTGAATCCGCGCATGGCGGAGATTTTCGGTTGCTCCGTGGAAGATCTGCAACGGCGGCCGCTGCTCGATTTCATCGCGGAAGAAAGTCGCGCGATCACGAAGGAGAATGTGCAACGGCGTTTAAACGGCGAGATCGACAACGTGCGTTACAACCTCCACGGATTGCGGGCGGACGGTCAGGTTATCCACCTCGAGGCGCATGGCGGCCGCATCGAGCACAATGGTAGAAACGCAATCCTTGGGTGCCTCGTCGACGTGACGGAGCGAGCGAAGGCAGAGAAAGGTTTGCGGGATCAGGTTGCGCGCCTCGACCTGCTGAGGCGAACGACTCGGGCCATCGCGGAACGCCAGGATCTTCAAAGCATCTTCCAGGTTACGCTTCGAAGCCTCGAGGACGACATGCCGATTGATTTCGGATGTTTCTTCCAGCGTGAAGCGGAGGAAGATGCCGTAAAAGTGGCGGCGATCAGCGGCAACAGCCTGCTGGCCTTCGAAGGACTCGCGGCCGCTCGAGTAAACTTTGACGAGCCCGGTGGTGAGTTCGGAGAGTGCATTCGCGGGGTGCAGGTCGTCATCGAGGATATTAGTGGATCGGAACACCCATTTTTCCGCGCGCTTGCGGAGCGCGGAATGCGCGCCGTCGTTCTCTCTCCAATCGCGGTGAAGAACGTCGTATTCGGAGTATTGCTGGCGGCGCGCAAGAACGCCGGGGCCTTCGACAAATCCGACTGCGACTTCCTGCGGCATCTCAGCGAGCACGTGTCTCTCGCGGCCCAACAAGCCCAATTATACGCCGCGCTGGAGGACGCGTATGTCGATCTTCGCGCCAACAAGGAGGCGGATATGCAACAGGAGCGGTTGCGCGCCATCGGGCAGATGGCGAGCGGCATCGCCCACGATATCAATAACGTGATCATGCCGGTCTGCGTCTTTTCGGAACTGCTGCTAACTGAGGAAACTGCCCTCGCAGACAAAACGCGGGAATATCTCGAGATTATCCACCGCGCGAGTTGCGACGTGGCAGCGATCGTGGCCCGTCTGCGCGAAGTGTATCATCCCAGCCAGACGGCAACGGAGTTTGCCTTGGTCGACCTGAACGAACAGGTGCGGCATGTCCTGGATGTGACCCGGCCGCGTTGGAAAATGACCACCGCGAGCGGAAGCGGATCGATTACCGTGGTAACGTATCTCGCTCCCGGATTGCGTCGGGTGAACGCCAGGGAAAGCGAGATCCGCCAGGCCCTCACGAACCTTGTGCTGAACGCCATCGATGCCATGGCCGATGGTGGCACCTTGACGATTTCGACAGCCTTTCGCCCCAGCCCTGCCGAGTCCAATTCACCGGGCAAGGTCGTCCTCACGATTGCCGATACGGGTTGCGGCATGGATGAGGACACGAAGCAGCGGTGCCTGGAGCCATTTTTTACAACGAAAGGAGAACGAGGAACCGGTCTTGGGCTACCGATGGTTTTCGGAATCATGGAGCGCCACGGCGGGGATGTGGATATTCACAGTGCGCCGGGCGAGGGGACGGCATTCGAATTATCGTTCCCCGTAGCTCCTGACGCGGACGGTTCCGGCGCCGCGGCCTCCAATCCAGAACCGCGAGTCCAGAGAGTCCTGGCCATCGATGATGATCCAGTCCTCTTGAAATCGATGCGCGCCGTATTGGAGAGCGACGGGCATTTCGTCGCGGCGTACGCGGGTGGACAAGCCGGGATCGATGCCTTCATTGCCGCGAAACACCAGGGAACACCATTTAACGTCGTGATTACCGATCTCGGAATGCCCCAGGTGGATGGCCGCATGGTGGTGTCA
>CBHXZU010000341.1:0-6728 GCA_966125105.1 uncultured Prosthecobacter sp. | reverse complement strand
CCGCGCTCCGACAGCATTGCTCCGCGCTCCGACAGCATTGCTCCGCGCTCCGACAGCATTGCTCTGCGCTCCGACAGCATTGCCCTGCGCTCCGACAGCATTGCCCTGCGCGTCGACCGCGTTGCTCGCGCTTGGGACCCCAGGATGACGAGAATGAAATGTCCGCTTCTATCGTGCAGGCTGGTTGCGCTTACCTTCCGGTAGCTGCGGCTGAAAAAGCAATTGGAGCATTCGCTTCTTCCAATGGCAGGCACTCCGCCCGCCATCCCACGCGTGCCTCAACCGTGCGGACCACTCGGCTAGGAAATCCGGCCCGTGCTAGACACATTTGCGCTTCGCAATGCCATTGTAATCACATGCATGGGAGAAAATGTTTTGACATACATTCAATGTAAATACTAGATCCGTACATGCTCCCGCCGCTTCTTCCCTCGAATTCCCGTTCCCAAGCGGCGGCCTTTTCTTTGATCGAAGTGGCGATCACCATTGCCGTGCTTGCGCTGGCTTTCGTCGCGCTCCTCTCGCTCGTCCCGCCGGCCCATCAGCAGTTGAAGACGGCGATGGACACCACCACTGCGGCGCAGATTGCGCGGTCGGTGGTGTCGGAACTCCAGGCCGCGGGACTCCGGGAAGTGCTTCGACTGGGGCGGATGGAGGAAGCAAATGCGCCGCGCATGGCAAATCTGCCGGCGAAATATTTCACGTCGACCGGACGCGAGGTGGCGCCGGACGAACCAGACCGCGTCTATCGGGTAAACACGCGCCTCTTGCGTGATGAACAAATCTCGGGGACCAACGCGCGAGCCCACGCGCGGGGCCGGGCGATGCTGACGGTCGAAGTCGTTGCCGTGCCCGCCGGCGTGCCGGTCGTCATTGGGGAAAACGGTCTCGTTGATAGGACCAGGTGCCCGTTCGCCATTGCCACGTTTCCATCCGTGATCGGCGGCCATTCGATGCGATGAAACGGAACGCGTTCACGCTCGTTGAGGTCCTCGTCGCGAGTGCGATCGTCGTGATCTTGTCGCTCATGCTGATCGTCATTACGCATCAGACCGCCGAGGCTGGAAGTCGCGCGGGGTCCACTGCGGAAGAGTTTCGCTCGGCGCAGATCGCCTTCGAGGCAGTCACGCAGCAACTGAGCCGGGCAACGTTGAACACGCACCGGGAGTTTCGGATGGAGGACAAGACTCCGCGCGGATTTGAGCGCGCGTCCGACCTGCGCTTCGTCTCTGGCCCTATGCAGGCGGGTGCCGTGCCGCTGGATCGTTCAGACGGAGACACAGGGCAATATCCGTCAAAACGGCCAGGTCACGGAGTGTTCTTCCAAGCCTTGCTCGGACGCGCCGGCGAAGGTGCACGCGTGGAGTTGCCCGGCCGGCGGCAGTTGCTGAACACCTGGGGCTACTTCGTCGAGGTCGGTGATGACAGTCTGTCGGAACCTTCGTTCTTTTCCGACTCTCAGCAGCCGAGGCCCATTGCGCCGCGGCTCATCGAACTGCGCGAACCTGCGGAGCGCATGAGCCTGTACGCGTTCACTTCGAACGACCCTGCGTACCGCGGATTCGATTGGTTCCAGGCGCCGCTTACGGAGCGCCGATTCTGCCGAACGATTTCGCCAAACATCGCCGTTCTCCTTCTGTTGCCGAAGCTGCCCGCCGTCGTGTCGGAGCGGATCGAGCCGAAGTTCGAGCGCCCAGCGCGCGATGCGTTGCTTGCTCCGGAGTACTATTACACGTCGGCGGAGGATCCAGAGAAGATCAGGCGACCGGAATTAAAGACGCGGCATCGGCTGCCGCCATTGATCGAAGTTACGATGGTGGCGCTCGATGACGCGACCGTCTCGCGTTGGTACAGCGCCGATAACCTCGATCCATTCTCGCTCGATGGGCAGTTTGTGAAAGCGAGCCGATTCGGTCGCGAACTCTATATGGATCCGGCCCGCTCCGGTTCGGATTCCCTCGAGGCCCGTCTCATTTCGATGCGGGCGCGCTTCCGCATCTTCACCACGACTGTGGCGCTTCGTTCTGCCCCATGAAAACACCCCTCCGCCCTATTCAGTCGCGCCATGGCAACGCCCTGGTCATCGCGCTCGCGTTCATTGCTCTCGTCTCGGTGCTGATGGTCATGTGGTTCAACACCACGTCGAGCGCGCTGCAATCGTCGAAGGCATTCGATCATTCTGTCGCTGCGGAGCGCTTGGCGGATATCGCGGTGAACGTGGTGAAAGGGCAGATCGGCGACGGCACTCGAACGATGAAGGAGGGGACCGCTTCCGACGATCCTGCGACGTCGCTCGTGTGGACATCGCAGCCTGGGCTCATCCGAACTTACGGAACCGACGGGCTCCCTTACCGGTATTACAAACTCTACTCCTCGGACACGATGGTGGAGACGCAATTTCCCGACGGGCACTGGAGTCCCGAGGAGAACGTCGCGCGTGAAGTGCCGGATGACTGGCACGCGCAGCCCGCGCTTTTCACGGATCTCAATGCGCCAACGCTATTGCCGTTGAACTCGCGTCCGCGTCCCGATGACGAATCCTCGAAGTCCGCCGTCGAGGTGAAGGGAAACTGGTATCTGCCGCGCTATCCGATTGTCGATCCATCGGCCCAGGGTCGGGGCGACGGAAGCCTGGACGGAGTGGAAGGCTTCCGCATCGACGCCAGGCGCGTCTCCAGCGCGCCGAGCGTCCTGCCGCAGGGATACAATCCGGTGCGTTCACCGGATGACACCCGGTCTGGCAATCCCGCGCCCATGCCCGTGCGTTGGCTCTACGTGCTGCGCGATGGGCGAACGACGGTGCCAGAACGATGCGTTCGAAATGCCGCGGGCGAGGATGAAGCGCAATGGACACCGGGAATTCCCACTTCTCCGAGCCTCGAGAATCCGATTGTTGGCCGCATTGCTTTTTGGGCTGATGACGAAACGTGCAAACTGAACGTTAACACAGCGTCCGAGGGCGTTTTCTGGGATCGCCCTTGCGGGACTTCGATCGTTAGTCCGGTGCAGTACTCCGAGGCCCGTTTGGCCATTGGGATTCCCCGGCGCGAAGAATGGCAGCGAACGCCAGGACACCCGGCCATGACTTGCTTGAGCCCGGTCTTCGGAATGTTGCCGGGCCTTCGGTTGCCGGCGAATCCACAGCCTGCGGACTATTCCAAGTATGCAGCATATTATCGAGTGGCCCCGCGAATCGGCATCGGCGGGACCGAAGCCGGATTGATCGCTACTCCGAAACCGGAAATGACCGAGCTCGATCGAGACCGGCTCTTTGCGTCCACCGATGAATTGGCCTTCACGACTACGATGCGCGCGAAGTCCCGGCTTCCGCGCGCAGCCGGGATCGACGACAGTTTTCTCGAGAAGGCGAAGTTTTTCCTCACCACATCCAACCGCGCCCCCGAGACAAACATGTTCAATCGCCCGCGGATCTCGATGTGGCCGGTGCAGCAGGAGCGCGACCCGAACCGCGGAAAGCCGGGATGTCCCGACCGGACGCGAACGTCGCTCGACGATCGTCTTGCGATCGCGAGCACGCTCGGCGGGGCGCCGTATTATTTTCAGCGTTTCAGCGCGTATCTCACCGGTGCGGTAAATGATCCCGGCAGCAATCCGAATGCTCCGTTTGGCCAGCAGGGCACTTATTATCCGCCGAGCAGCCAACGCTCCGATCTCGATTGGCGAGTGACGCGCAATCAAGAGCTATACCGATACCTCCAGGAGTTAACCAACCGGCCGATTCCCGGCGTTTCGGGGAAAAGCCTGGCGGAAAAATTCGGCGCCGATCGGGATCAACTTCTCACCTCGATGGTCGACCTCCTCCGCGATGCGAATACGGAGCCGCCGATCGCCACTGCCGGCAGCTTCGCCTATACGCCGCCGCATGATTTCAAAGACACGATTCGCAGCGGAATCGGCCAGATCGTTCCGTTGATCCCGCCCGACGAAACGCCGGGCGCAGGCACGAAGGGCTTCGGCCGGTTCCCGACAATCACGGAAGCCGCCATTATTCTCTATGGCGTGGATGCGAACTCCATCGGCGCGATGCTCGTGCTGGAGCCGTTCACCCCCGTGGACGGTCCGCCGACTTGGTCGCCATTGACTCGCATCTGCGTGAAGGGACTGGACCAGTTTTCGGTGAATAACACATCCCTCGACATGCCGAAGATTGCGACGAACCTTTATTCGCCGGCAAGGCTCTGCGGTCATGGCTCGCAGGCGTTTCTCTGCCAAGTGCCGATGTACACGTATTCGCGCGCAGGCAGGCAGTCCTACAAAACGTTCGGCACCATCAGCGAACTGGAAAACTACCCCTTTTTCAGCCGGGCAAAGGTGCCTCTCACTGGGAAGCCCACGCAAATGCAGTTTAGCGGCGGGAAAATTACGATCGAAATTCACGCGGGATATCACGGCACGATCAATTCGGCACTGGTGCCACCGCCGGCTGAAACACTCGTGCAAACTCTGCACCTGGATTTCCCGGCAGGAACTTTTCCAGTGCCAAGCAGGGAAGCCAGCCCGGTTCCGCAGGAACTTATGCGCGGAGGATATTTGCAGGGAAGCGTCGTGACGCGCAGTATCGAGGTGGACCCGGCAGGCCCGTCGGGCGGTGATCTCCGGCTCGTCGCCGGGCCGAGGGTTGTCCCTTCTTCGTATTTCCGCCCGCATCCCGATTATAATTCTGCACTCCTGCCGGCCCATAGTTTGAGGACCTTGGGGACGCACCACGCAGGGGCAAACGTCTCGTCGCAACTGTACCCCGGCGATAGCTATGTGATGAATGTGACCGCGAATGGACTTCGCGGCGCATATCTCAAGGGAACGAAACTGCATGGTGATTGGACCAGCGGCACGGGCTCTCATCCGCACGGAGCGATTACCTCGGTGCCGGACCAGGGCACCGATGGCTCTTCACGCGGCGGCTACTACGAGGAAGTGTTCGTTCCCGAATCTGGAAAAACCTTTTCCGCGCTTCGCCAGCTTCCGTCGCCGGTCGTGTTTGGCTCGCTGCCGGTCGGGATCCGTCCCGAGGCGACGCAAGCGTGGCGGACGTTGCTCTTCTGCGCCAATCCGGCAGCCGGGAAGTATCACCCTGGCTGGCAGCAGCCGCGCGACCACTACCTGCTCGACCTGTTTCAAATGCCCGTGGTCGAACCCTACCCCCTCAGTGATTCGCTGTCTTCCGCGGGCAAGGTGAATCTGAACTACCAGCTCGTTCCGTTCACTTACATCAGGCGTGACACGGCTCTGCGCGGAGCGATCCGATCGACGAGAGTCACTACCCTCCGCAGTAATGTCCCGACTACTACTTCCACCGCGCGGCTCACCATCGACGCCGACGAGACGTTGAAAGGCTTCGATCGGCGATTCGCGAAAGACGGTAATTGCTTCAAGACCGCCAGCGAGATCTGCGAGATGTTCCTGGTTCCGCAGGGAACAAAGCTCGAGGATATGAAAGACGGCGACCCGAATACGTGGTGGTGGAAGCAATTCCTGGCGACGGGGGACAACCTCCGCGAAAGCCCGTACAATCATTTGTATTCGCGGATCACCTCACGATCGAACACGTTCACCGTCCATTACCGGGTGCAGGTGCTCACGCGCGGACTCGGCGATCCCGCCCGCTGGGTTGAGCGCTCCGAATTCATCGCCCGCGAAGCCCGAGGCGCCGCCACCGTCGAGCAATACATCGACCCGGAGGACCCCCGCCTGCCCGATTTCGCCACGAAGCCCAACGAGACCCTCGACGCCTACTACAATTTCCGCACCGTGCGCACAGAGCGCTTCGCGCCGTGATCAACGGAACGTCTTTGCATTTGTTTCCGGGCTGCGCGCAAAAATACATCCACACCGGGCATTCGCTGCTAGAGGTCCGCGCTCGGCCGGGATCCACAGCCGCCTATGCCGAACCGGATTACCTGTATTTTGCAGAAGCGGTCCCGAATGACCCTTCGTATGGTCTGCAGAGCGGGCTGCATAATGCCGCCGTGGCCGACGCGGATATCCGGCGAATCTTTGTCGCCGGACAAAACCAAATTGGGGACGTAACGCTCAATGTATCCGCGATCTCCGCTTTCAATGCCGACGCGGGTGCGTTCGGTGTTGGACGCAACTACAATGAAACGGGGTCGGTGGCCATCCGCGTTACCGCCAATGGAGGCGCACAAGCCCTCCTAAGGCTGGACATCCCGTGACGTCCCTCGTTTGGCGGTCACTCGCCGTGAGAGAAAATTGATCCCGGGCGGGATTTGCGGACAGTCGAGGCGCTCAAGCGCAGGCGCGCCACCCGCCAATGTCCGGAGGAGAGATCAGGTGCGGGAAAGAATCCCACCGCTCGAATCCACTCTTGTGGTGGTGGACCGCAGCCGCGGCAAGGTGCGCGTTCTTGAAAGTCGCCACGCGAGCGAGGTCCGCCCACAAGTCCACCAGACCAGGCGTCGTTCTCGATCGCCTGATCCTGAAGGTGCAGACCGCCGACCGGAATTGGTAGGTCACGGGTGGCGCGCTAGCAGCTCCCGTGAATCGGGCCAGTCCTCTCCTTCTGAACCCGTTTAGTAGACGGGTTTCTGAATGAACGGTCGTTAATGTGCGGCTTCCGTCCGCGCTCTGCGTAACAACTCCTGGACCTCAGAAGCCCTCCGGGAGGGCTCGCTTTCAGCGAAGCCGTGTCCCCCAAAAGTGAAGCGGGCGGCAAGCCAAACGGCCTGTCGCCCGCAGCAACGTCGCTG
>CBHXZU010000340.1:0-6782 GCA_966125105.1 uncultured Prosthecobacter sp. | reverse complement strand
CGGAGCCGTTTCAATAATACGCCGACGAAAGGAGGATGAGGTCGTCCTTCACCCCCCGTGTCATTGCGTTCACCGAGGAATCCTGCACGGCACGGAACCAGACCGAGAAGCGGTGCTCGCCTGTCGCGGGATCCAGCGAGACGAGGCCCTGGCGCGTGACGACGAGCACGTGACGCTGGCCATGGATCGTCGCGAGGACCGGCGTGCAGTAGCTGGCCTGACGCTGAAAGGCCGGATGGCTCACGTCCCATTTCACGAACGGTTCGCCCGGCCAGCCTTTCATCAACGCGCCGGCCCAGGTTTTTTCGCCGCCGTTTTGCCAAAGGGTTTTGCCGGTCTTGGCGTCGAACGCGACGACCGCAGCGTTGGGCTGCCCGCCCATCTGCACGATGATCTTTCCGTCCTCCAGGACCGGCGATGAGCCCACGCCGAAGAACGCCTCAGGCACGTCGAAGTCCTGCTGCGTGATTCGATGCCACACGTGCTTGCCGGTTTTGCGCTCGAGGCACACCAGCACGCCTTCGGCGCCAAAAGTGTAGCAGTGCTCGTCCGTCAGCAGCGGAGCACAGCGGGGCCCGTTGTTATAACCGAAAGGATCCCGGAATTGCGTCGTGTATTCGTAGGCCCAGAGCGGCTTCCCGGTGGAGCTGTCCATGGCCTCGACGCGCTCTTTGTCCCCCACCCTGTGATGCAGCACGAGCATCCCATCGCGCACGCTCGGCGCGCTGTAACCCGTCCCGATATCGCGATCCCAAACGATCGGCAGTCCTTTGTCCGGCCACTTCTCGAGCAGCCCCGTTTCAGGCGATGTGTTGTCGCGATTGGGTCCGAGAAACTCGGGCCAATCCGCTGCTGCGGCAGTAAGCGTGAGGGAGAGAAGGGCGAGCAAACGCATGCGACCGCTCCTCTGCCAAAAGAAATGAGCCAGCGAAAGCACGGACTCCCGCTGGCTCGGTGAGTAGTTGGCGATTTACTTGACGGTGAACTTGATCGTCGCCGTCCGTTCGCCGGCACTGATCGAGAGGAGGTAGTTGCCGGGTTCGAGCTTCTTGCCGTCCATGGTCTTGTCCAAGGCGGACTTGTTCGTTCCTTGCAGGAGGATGACCGCGGGCTGCCTGGCCGGATCTGGTTCGTTCTGCGCGTTTAGCTTTCCGACGTTCACGATGATCATCTCGGCCTTGGCTTCGACCTGGAGATCGGCGTTGCTGGCGACAGGCTGATCCAGTTTCGCAAACGGTTCGCCCTTCTTGTAAGTGGCGGTCTGACCCGCGACCTTCACCGGGAATGGGAGCGGGGTTTCATCCTGCGCGCGGGCGGACACCGAAACTGTCGCGACGAGGCTTAGACAGCTGAGCAGGAATCGTTTCATAGGTTTTCGTTGTCGTCCCGTTTTGCCAGTTCATTGCGATCTTGAACATACGCCGCAAGGAGTAGGCGCCGTAGCTTGTAGGCTAGCCTTGGGCCCGCGACGATTTCCTTCGTTTGCCTTAAATGTCATTTTGTTTTCAGACGCGTATCGGCGTCTTCTAGTCGCGTATCGGCGTCGTATAATCGAATATCGGCCGCGTATGATCGAGTATCGGCGGCTTCGGATCGATTCTCGGCGTGCTATGGTCGGTTATCCGCGCCTTTCAGCCGCGTACCGGCGTCGTTGAATCGGGTTTCGGCGCGTTAGATTCGCGCACCGGCATACGAAAATCGTTTATCGGCGTGCTTTAGCCGCTTATCGGGGCGCTATAGCCGAGTACCGGCGGCCTCTCGCTGATTACCGGCGTCCTGTTTTCGATTCCCCGCTCGCTATAACGGGTTCCCCGAGCGTTTTAACCGACGCTTTGGGTGGGTTAATCGCTCCGTCGGATGTTTGAGCCGGTGCTTTAGGGACTCGAATCGATTCTGCGGGGGCTTGACGCGTTTTCGGTCTCGCTGTTCGTCAGTTTCGCTTACGACTGGAAGGGAACCATCATGGGCTCGCTGCAGGACCGGGCGTCTGGAAAGGTGCCCAATGCTGCGTCTCCCGACAGGCTGGCAGCACGTGCTCTTGGGAGCATCACCTTGGCGCGAACAATGTGCGCGAGAATCAGTTTTGCTCGGTGGAATCTTGCGTAACGTGGCGATCCTTTGAGCTCCTCGACTGCGCGAAACCGAAAGACGGCCGCCCCGAAAACGGGTCGAAGCCGCGTTTTCGAGTGGTTTGCGAAGCGGTTTGGCGAGCCCACTCCCGCGCAAGCGCAGTCGTGGCCGTTGATCACGGACGGAAAGAACCTGCTCCTCGCCTCCCCGACCGGCACCGGCAAAACCTTCGCCGCCTTCCTCGGGGTGCTCGACACGTTGGTGCAGGATTACGATCGAGGTGAACTGGGCGACACGATCCATTGCATCTACGTCTCGCCGCTCCGGGCGCTCAGCTACGACCTGGAGAAAAACCTCGCCGATCCGCTCCGCGAACTCTTTGGCGAAAAGTCGCCTATACGCGTCGAGTTGCGCACGGGAGACACCGGCGCCTCGCAGCGACAACGACAATTCGCAAAGCCGCCGCACATTTTGCTGACGACGCCGGAGAGCCTCTGCGTGTTGCTCAGCCAGCCGAAGTGGCTCCCGCTGCTTGCGAGCGCTCGCTGGATCATCGTGGATGAAATTCACGCGCTCGCGGAGAACAAACGCGGCGCGCATCTTGCCGTGAGCATCGAGCGCGTGGCGACGCTTGCAAAACCTCCGCCGCAGCGGATCGGCCTCAGCGCCACGATCGCGCCGCTGCAGGAGGTCGCCCAGTTTCTCGCAGGCACGCAGGGCCATTGCGAAGTGGTGGATGCCAGCAGCAACAAGCGTGTGGAACTGAGCGTCTACACGCCCCTCCGGAAGAATCCCTATCCCGAGGCAGGCTTTACCGGCGAACGCCTCGTGCGCGAACTCGGGCAACTCATCAAGAAGCAGCGCACCACGCTCGTTTTCAGCAACACGCGGAGCGGGGCGGAAGGCACCACGTATTGGCTGCGTCTCCATTTCCCTGAACTCGCGCCTTATATCGAGTGCCACCACGCCAGCCTCGAGCGCGAGGTGCGGCGCGAAGTGGAGGATCGGCTCAAGCGCGGCGAACTCCGCGCGGTCGTCTGCTCCACCAGCCTCGAGATGGGGATCGATATCGGCAGCGTCGATCTCGTGGTAATGATGTCGACGCCGAAGGGCGTGGCGAAGGCGCTGCAGCGGGCCGGACGCGCCGGGCACAATATTCACGCGATCAGCCGCGGCGTCTTGATGGCGACGAATGTGAGCGATCTCGTCGAGAGCTGCGCCACCGTGTTGCTCGGCCGCCGCCGCTATCTCGACGAAGTGCGTCTGCCCAAAGCGCCGCTCGATGTCCTCGCTCAGCACCTCGTGTCGATGGGGTGTGTCGCGCGCTGGACCCGAGCGGAAGCTTACGAGCTGATTCGGCGCGCGTATCCGTATCGCGACCTCAGCCTCGGCGACTTTAACGACGTGCTCGATTACCTTGCCGGCGGCGGCGCCTCGCTGCGCGCGCAATACACCGAGACGTTTGGAAAGATCGTGCTGGATGACGAAGGCTTCGAGACCCGCGAAGGCCGCGTCCGCCGCGAGTTCCTGCAAAACGTCGGCGTGATTCCGAACGTCAGTCAGGTGCGCGTTCGCCTTCGCTCACAGGTGCTCGGCAGCGTGGAAGAGATGTTCATGCGCTCGCTGAAGGTCGGAGACATCTTCGCGCTTGGCGGACGCTCCCTGCGCCTGGAAAAGGTTTCGCAGATGGACGCGTGGGTCACCCGCGCCGATGGCGAGGCTCCGACCGTGCCGCGGTGGAACGCGAACAAGATGCCGCTGAGCAACCGCGTTTGCGAAGAGATCGTGAACTTCCGTTCCGAACTCCGCGCCCGACTCCCGACGAAGGACGACGAGTCGATGATCGATTGGATTTCCGAGCGACTCGATTGCGGGCGCAACAACGCGCAGATGATTTGGAAGATGCACGCCGCGCAGTGCGAAATCAGCGAGGTCCCAACCGGGGATTTTCTGCTCGTGGAGGAATTGCTCGCCGATCCCGAGCGCGAGAACGCGGGGCCGGAAGCGCGCCGAAAAATGAAAGTGCCGCACACACCGGCACATGCGCGCCACTACTTCTTTCACAGCGTCATCGGGCGCGCGGCCAACGACTCGATTGCTCGGTGCGTCGCATTTCGCCTGAGCAAGCTGCGTGGAGGCAATGCGATCGCCACGCCACACGACTACGGCTTCATCCTCACGGTCACGCCCGCGCAGCACTTCACCGCGGAAGAACTGCCGATGCTGCTGAGCCCGGAAAACTTCGAGCGCGACGTGCACGAGGCGCTCTCGCAGTCGGAGATGCTCCAATATCACTTCCGCAACGCCGCGCAGACGGGACTGATGGTCTATCGCAATTTCTTCGGCGAGCAGAAGAGCGTCCGCAAACTTACGTGGAGCGCGGAGGTGATCTTCAATGTGCTGCAGCGTCACGAGCCGGATCACGTGCTGATGCGCGAGGCGCGCCGCGACACGCTGGCGACCTTCCTCGACACTTCAGCTGCCGAGGCATTCCTGCGCGAGCAGCAGAAGCGGCCAATCAAACTCGTCCACGTCGACATGGTCCCTCCCCTTGCCTTCGCGATGTACGCGACGAAGATCAAAGAGGCGCTGCTGGTCGACGATCCATTCGAAGTGCAGGAGCGGCTGTTTCATCAGTGGTGGGCAGAGTTCGAGGGGGCGGAGGAGTCCGAAAAATGACGCCGCCCGTCGCCTGCGCATCAAACCCAACGCCGAAGGCGCATACTTCCACTTGGATGTTGGAAGTTGAACGTTGGACGTTGGACGTTGAAACCGGAGCCCGCCCGCCCGGAATTGCAAAGCCGGTCATCCGGAGGGAACCTAGGCGACTGAGGGACCCCGAACCACTTGAGGCAAGTTCATCGCCGGGAGAACTCGCGAAAACTCCGCGAACGGTCTGGACGGGCACGCGCTATTCAACGGTCGCTCCCGGCGGCGCACCGTTCGCGGGTGGCGCGGGGTCCTTCAGTCGCTTAGGCTCCCTCAGGATGACTGACTTTTCTTTGCGCGCCTTTCCCCAATGACCCGAGCCCGCCACATCCTCTCGCCGGGCATCATCCTCGACGCCCGGCGCGCCGTTTTCCTCGAAAACGAAAGCGTGCTCGCCACCGCGGACATCCACCTCGGCTACGCTTGGGCTCATCGCCATCGGGGGCAACTTCTCCCGCTGTCGAAGCCCGATGATACTGCCGAGCGCCTCGGGATCCTGATGGACGAATATCACCCCAAAACCGTCGCGCTCCTCGGCGACATCGTTCACGACACCGTGCCTTTGACGGAGTTTCGCCAGACGCTTCGCGATTTTCTCGATACAATCGAGCAGCGCGCCGAACTCCGACTTATCGCCGGGAATCACGATCGATTCCTGAGCCGAGAAATCACTCAGCCGCTGATCCGGGACCTGCAGGTCGGTCCTCATCGGTTCATCCACGGCGACGGGCACAGCGAGGCCGCTGCCCAAGCGGTCCTGGAACAGACACACACCTCGGACGGGCTCTTGATTATGGGCCACGAGCATCCGGCCATCGGCATTTCCGATCGTGTCGCGCACTATGCTCGCGTGCCGTGTTTCCTGGCGAGCTCGAAGCTGCTTGTGCTCCCCGCATTCTCCACATGGTCGGCGGGTTGCGAAGTGCGTCGGGGGGCCTTTTTATCCAGCTTTCCGACGTTGGCTCCCGCCGAGAAGGCAATAGCGATCCTCGCCGGCAAACTTCTGCCCGTCCGTCTGCGAGCAATGGCGTAGCACGCCTCCACCTAAGAGCCTTCTTTTTCCGTGAATGGTTCGTCGAAGACCGCTCTGGCGAGCCGTGCTACGGCGCAAGCGTGCTGGCTATGCCTAGACACACTCCTAACCGCTACCGTTTCAAATCGGCCGAGGCAGACCGTCTTGTGAAAGATCCAGTAAGACCCCTCGTATCCCTCTCTGGATGACGTCTCTTTTAGGTTCCTAATTTATCTTCCGCAGTGGCGTCTATAGGCGTATCCAACATACCATCCACTTTACCAATATCCCGGCGGCAACCGTTGGGGAATTCAACTGTTTCTAGTCCTATGCAAGACCCACGCGCTCCCCAAAAGCCCACTGCGCGCCCGATCGCAGCGCCCCGTCGCGCGGCTGCGCCGGCTCCTCGTCCCGTTGCTCCCGCACCACGTCCCGCAGCACCCGGAGCCCGCGCGCCGCAACCTCCGCCAATGGCCAAGCCGCTCGCTCCGTCAGTGGCGCCCCGTCGGCCGGTGATCATCACGAAGAAGCCCAGTGGTGGCGGAGGCGCTGCATTCATCATCATCGCAATGGTCTTCGCCATCGCGGGAGCGGTTTGGATTTTCACAAATCAGTCGAAGAAACAGCAGGTCACCGCCGCGCCGACACCCGCCCCAGTGGTTGCCGTCGAGGCAAAGCCCACGCCCATTCCCACTCCGGCGCCGATTGCCCGTATCGAGCCGGTTAAGAAAGACGAGCCCGCTCCTGCTCCCACGACTGCGCCCGAGCCGATGAAGACCGCCGCGGCTCCCCTGCCGAACGTGCCGGTGCCGCCCACACGCGCCGAGGCCGATCCCTACCAGCCGCTCCTCCCGCTTGACACCACCGCCGCTCGTAGTGCCGGCGCACAGGAGCGCGCTGCACAATTGCTCCGCACCGCGATGGAGAAGAACGAGTGGTCGAAGTATCTCGACCTGCTTCAGCGCTCCCTTTTGGCCGAGCTCAAGAAGAG
>CBHXZU010000339.1:0-6789 GCA_966125105.1 uncultured Prosthecobacter sp. | reverse complement strand
CGCTCGCAGTGCGCGCCGGTTTGCCGTCCACGACGAGATTCATGCACGTTTCTCCCGCATATCCTCCGCCGCCGATGAGAAACGTGAGATACGCCCGCTCGATTCGAAACGGAGGAGAAAGGAGCCGCCCGGTGCTGTCGTCTCCGCCGGCGTAGGAATTGACGAGTCCCTTCCCGCGAAATCCCGAGACCGCCTGTTGATGCGGCAGGGCTCCCTTCGCCGGCCCCGTTCCAAATGCAGTGCCGGAAACCTCCCAGCCGCCGTAGTCATTTCCTTCAAAATCGGCGATGACGATCGGATCTGCCGCTTGAACAGTGGCCGCGCATAAGATGGCTAGGGCGAATGGCTTCATGGGATGGGATTTGATCAAATCGTTCGCGGGCTCGCGGCAGCAGGCGCTGGAATTGCGCCAAACCTTGCAGCCATCGGGCCATTTATCGACCCCCAGTCCAAGCCCTCTTTTTGTCGCGTCCGGCCAGGCTTTCAGTCCGACCTCGGCCCCGGTCCCGCCGCATTCCCTGCCGTCGCCATTGCGCTGCCTGCCGACACGATTGCACAGCCATCCGAGGCAATTGCACTCCGTGCCGGGATGATTGCACTTCCATCCGGCGGCGTTGCGGTCCCGTCCGTCTCAATTGATCCCTCCTGCGTCTCAATTGCACACCCTCGCGGCGCGATTGCACTGCCTGCCGGCGCAATTGCACACACCTCCGTTGCAATTGCAGTGTCTGCCGGGGAAATTGCACTTCCATCCGCGAGTTCCACAGGCGGAATGTTCCACGAGCCAAGTGGAGTGGCAGAGCTGGCTCCGTCCTGCGGTGACGTGCCCGCAGCGGTCCCCCGCCGTAACTCCTCGGGTCGCAATCCGCAGACGCGAGTCAGTGCCGCGCAGAGCTTAGCGCTTCGATCGCCGTGAGCGCGGCAGCCCCGCGATTCTCAACCCCGAGCTTCTCGAAAATATGCTCCAGGTGCTTTTTTACCGTGCTCTCGCTCGTGGAAAGGATGGTGCCAATCTCAGCATTGCCCTTGCCTTGAGCGACCCACAGAAGCACCTCGGACTCGCGAGGCGTCAGCCCCAGCTTATCGGCCAGCGGTTTCGGCGAATCGAAGTTTGGCCCACTCGCGAGCGTGGCCTCCAATACCTGCTGCCGCTCGAGCCGCGCGTGAATCGCCGCAAGCAGATCGGGAATATCCACCGGCTTCGTGAGGTAATCATCCGCCCCCGAGTTCATCCCGAGCCGCAGATCGGCCTTCTCCCCCTTTGCAGTGAGAAAGAGAAACGGGATGCCTGCTGTCGCGGAATCGGCACGGAGTTCCGACAACACCCCGTAACCATCGAGTTCCGGCATCATCACGTCGCAGAGGACCAGCGCCGGCAACTCACGTTTTGCGATTTCCACCCCCGTCTTGCCGTTCTCCGCGGCGAGCGCCTCAAAGCCCTCCATCTTCAAAACGGTGGTCATGTTCCGCCGCATCTGCGGCTCGTCTTCGATTACGAGGATCTTGGTCATGGGTTTGTCAGTGGAAGAGTAACGGTGAACGTGGTGCCACGGCCGGATTCCGAGGTGAAGTCGATGGACGCGCCATGCAAATCGCAGCACCGTTTGACGATCACCAACCCCAGCCCCGTTCCCGGACGCTGGCCGACATTCGAGCCGCGGTGAAAGGTTTCAAACAGGCGCGCGCGATCCTGCTCCGGGATGCCGATGCCGGCATCGGAAATCGTAAACGTGAGCGCGCCGTTTTCACGCGAGACAGAAAGCCGCGAGCTCGCCTCGGCGGGCGAATACTTCACCGCATTCGAGATGAGATTGGTGAGGATGTGCCGCAGCAAGTTCTCGTCGGCCTGGATGGTCGAAGGCACCTCGGGCGCGATCTCGATGCGAATGGGCCGCGCGGCGGAGGTCGCGGAGTTCATTTCGTCGATGAGTCCGCGGCAGAACGGCTCGAGTTCGAGTGCAGCGGGCGCGTACTCCATCTTGGAACGGTCCATGCGCGAGAGGAGCAGCACGTTTTCCATCATCGCGGCCATGCGGCGCACCGCCTGGCCGATGGCGCCGAGGTGCTCGTGCCGCGCCTCTTCGTCGAGCCGGGAGAAATAGCGCTCCAGGATCTGCGACGAGGAAGAAATGATCCCCAGCGGCGTGCGAAACTCATGCGAGACCATCGAGACAAAGTTGCTCTTCAACTCGCCGAGTTCGCGCTCCGCGGCCAGCGCGCGCCGCAATTCGGATTCGGCATGGCGAAGCTGCTCATTGGCCTGGCCGAGTTCGGCGGTGCGTTCGGCCACTCGCTGCTCGAGTGACTGGTTTGCGAGCGCCGCGGCCTCCTGCGCGCGCTTCCAATCCGTCACATCGCGAATCACGGCCATCCACAACGGCCGGTCGGAAACCTCCAGCGCCGTGATCGAAATCTCCGCGGGAAAACTCGTGCCGTCTCCGCGCAAATGCTGCCATTCGAACCGCGCTGCGCCCGTGAGAATCACGCGCTCGATAAGTGCCTTCGCTTTTTCCGTGGACAGCATGCCGTCCGGCTGTCGTTCCGGCGCAACTTCCCATGGATGCTTGCCGATAATCCAATCCCGGTCAGCCCGCAGTAGTCGAAGTGCCGCTTCATTGCAGTGGGTGAAATGACCGGTGCGCGTGTCAAAAAGCGTCGAGGCGTCCGGCGAACGATCGAAGAGCAGCCGCAAACGCGATTCGCTTTCCGCCAGTTCGCGCACGCGCCGCAGATCCTGCCGGCGCAAGACCAGGAGCCAGGCGATCCCAATCAGCGCCACCGCCAGCAATGCCCCCAATGCGCCAGTGACGATGCTGGCAAGCACGGGTGAGGGCGGATGCAGCGCAAAAATCATTCTTCTTCATCTAATCACCAATGGGAAAAGACTCCATTCGCCTTTGGACGAATAGCCCCGCGTTAAGCGCCCGACATCGTGGCGTGGGCTTCCAAGCCTGCGCGGGAGGGACCGTGGGAGGGCTTGGGCGCAAGAAAGCATGGCGGAAATCGGATGGTCGCGCTGAAGATCCGGCTCCGAGAGAGGATCTCTCGAACGTGAGCGACGCCACGGGGGGGCGCCTTTCCAGGCGCCCTGCCGCGACAGCGGCCCCGTTTGATTCGGCACCAACGCAAAGACTGACACCGCCGGGATCTGCCACACTGCTCCACTTGGGACCCGTCTGAGTGACTGTCGATGGCTGAGACGCGGGTAAATGGAGTCGCGCGCGGAACCGGTATGGCTCTCTCTGCCCGCGAGCGGGACGCCCTGCGGCCAAAGCTTGCTGGCCGGGTGGCGTTCGCTCAAAGTTCAGGCGCCTCTCGCTGCCTAATGCCCGCTCGTCACACCAGAGTTCCCTCGGCTCCCGTCGGAACGGCTGCCCCTCTTGGGGAAGAAGTTTTCCGGCTCCTGTTCGAGCGATCGTCGGATGCAATCCTGCTGCTGGACAGCCACACGTTCACTTTCGTGGATTGCAACGACGCAACCGTGCGGCTGCTGGGAGCTCGCTCGAAGCGGGACGTGCTCGACATGCACCCGTGGGAGATTTCACCCGAGCGTCAGCCGGACGGGGGACTCTCCATGGAGAAGGCGAAGGCTCACATGGAGGAAGTCATTCGCACGGGCACTCATCGCTTCGAGTGGATGCACCTCCGCAAGGACGGCAGCGAAATCCCCGTGGAGGTCGTGCTCACGTCCGTCCAACTCGGGAATCGGCCTATTCTCGTCACGGTTTGGCGCGAAATCGCCGAGCGAAGGGCGATGGAGCGCGCCTTGCGCGAGAGCGAGAACAAGTTCCGCCTCCTCTTCGAGCGATCGGCCGATCCCATGCAGTTGCTCGATCTGGGCACCTGGCGGTTCATCGATTGCAACGCGGCCCTCGTCTCGTTGATGCGTTGCGCCTCGAAAGAGGAGATCGTCGGTCTTTCTCCGTGGGATATTTCACCGGAGTTTCAACCGGACGGCGAGCGCTCCGAAGACAAGGCGCGTTCACTGCAAGGCGAGCTGATGGCGCGGGGGTCCGCCCGCTTTGAATGGACCCATCGTCGCCTCGATGGATCGACCTTTCCCACCGAGGTCACGCTGACGGTCATCGAGGAACTTGCTGAGCGTCCCCTCCTCTTCGTGATCTGGCGCGAAATCTCGGAGCGCAAGCGCGCGGAGAACGCCATTCGGGAATTGAACGCGTCGCTGGAGCGACGCGTGGCCGAGCGCGCTGCCGAGTTGTTTGCCACCCAGGAAAAGCTGCGAATGAGTGAAGAGCGCTTCCGCCTTTCGTTCGAGCACGCCGCGGACCCGATCATCCTCATGGACGTAGACACGAGCCGATTCGTGGAGGCAAACGATGCCGCTGTGCGGTTTTGGGGTGCCACGGATGTCTCGCAGCTGCTCCGGACGCACCCGTGGGAGATTTCTCCGGAGCGTCAACCTGACGGTTCACTATCAGTCGATCTGGCCCGCCAGCACATCGCCCGCGCGAAAGAACGCGGCGCCCACCGGTTCGAGTGGACGCATTCCCGCTTCGACGGCACACAGTTTCCGGCCGAGGTCTCTCTCACGGTGGTGCAGTTTTCCGACAAGCCGCTGATGATGGCAGTGCTGCGCGACCTTACGGAGCGCAAGCTTGCGGAGGCTGAGTTGCTCAAGAACCTGGCCAAGGCGCGTGAGCTCTCGGAGATGAAGAGTTCCTTCGTCTCGATGGTCTCGCACGAGTTCCGCACGCCACTCGCGGTCATTCTCTCCTCGGCCGAGTTGCTCCGAAATCACCTCGATCGCCTCCCGCCGGAAACGCGCGCGCAACAGCTCGGCGCGATCGGCGAATCGACGCAGCACATGAGCAAGCTGATCGATGAGGTGCTGCTGCTCGGCAAGGTCGAGGCGGGCCAGATGCGGTTCGCGCCCGCGCCGCTCAATGTCGTGGATTTCTGCGCGCGTCTCGTGGATGAGATGCTCTCGGCGACGCAGTATCGGTGCCCGATCACTCTCAAAGCGCCCGACGACGTGGCGATGGCGATGGGAGATGAGTCTTTGTTGCGCCACGTTTTCGGCAATCTCTTGTCGAACGCTGTAAAATACTCCACCGCCGGTGAACCCGTGTGTTTGGAGTTGGAAAGAGACGGGAACGATGGGGTCCTGACTGTGGCGGATCGCGGCGTGGGCATTCCTGAAAAGGACTTGCCGAAAATCTTTCAGGCCTTTCACCGCGCGGGCAATGTCGGCCAGATTGCCGGGACCGGGCTGGGCCTGGTCATTGTGCAGCGCTGCGTCGATCTGCACGGCGGCAAGATCGAACTCCAAAGCGAAGTGGGACGGGGGACACGTGTCACTGTGCGACTGCCGCTCTTTGAACCGGCGAGGCCAAAATCCAGGAAACGAAAATGAACAAGGTGCTCATCATTGAAGATCAGCCGCAGATGAGGACGAACCTCACGTTGATGCTCCAACTCAACGGCTACGAAGTCACCGCGGCAGAAAACGGCCGCGCTGGACTGGAGGCGGCGCGCGCGAAAAAGCCGGATTTGATCCTGTGCGACGTGATGATGCCCGAGATGGATGGCTATGCCGTGCTCGAGGCGCTTCGACAGGATGACGATACCGCAGGCATCCCCTTCATCTTCTTAACGGCCAAAGGCGACAAGAAGGAGCAGCGCGCCGGGATGCGCTTGGGCGCTGACGATTATCTAACGAAGCCGGTAACCGAAGCGGATCTAATCGATTCAGTTCGCGCGCGCATGGCGCGAGTGGCCGATCTGGAGCGGCGGGTGCGCGAGCGAGCGGCCACCAAGCCGGATTTTTCGTCGCCCGCGCCGCTCCGATCCTTGGGCCTGACCGAGCGGGAAGCCGAAGTCCTGCTTTGGGTGGCGCAGGGGAAGAGTTCGCCTGATATCGCGCTTATCCTTCGAATTTCCGAGGCCACGGCAAAGAAGCACGTGTGCAATATTCTGGAAAAGCTCGGTTTGGAATCACGCAGCGCGGCGACGCTTCGCGCGCTTGAGGTGCTGATGGGAGTTCCCCAGGAGCAGCGTTGAGCCCCATTCATTCGCAAAATGGTGTAGATA
Source organism: uncultured Prosthecobacter sp. (assembly GCA_966125105.1). Taxonomy (GTDB): domain Bacteria; phylum Verrucomicrobiota; class Verrucomicrobiia; order Chthoniobacterales; family Chthoniobacteraceae; genus SXWH01. The sequence goes on along the minus strand of CBHXZU010000339.1, from coordinate 738 downwards.
TCCCGCGAAAGGAGGGCGTTGGTCACATTCGACGTTCGCCCTTCGGCCAATAGGCGACCGGTATGAAGTTTGTGCAGGATGCGCTCATGCACTCCAGCACTGCTCCCGTGACTTTACGCGCCTCCTCGGGCGGCATTGGCGCCCGCCTTTTGTCCCTTGTGCAACGACCGCTGTCGATTCTCCGACGCGAACGACCGGATCCCGCGCGCATTGCGGTCGTGAGTGACGTTGTTGCCACTCAGCCCGCGCTCCGACAATGGCTTCTCATCATCGCCAGCGAACCCGCTCGCGCGCGGCACGCCTTGCTCGCGCGGGCAGTGCAAGAGATGCGCAACTCGCTTTGCAACCCCGAGGTGGCCGACGTCATGGAACAGCTCGCCGATGAGCCGCTGCTCCGTGCTGTGACGGAAACGCTTTATCGCCGCAGCGGAATGGAGCCTCCCACCGAGCACTCCGGCTCCGCGGCTCGTGTGCGCCTGGCCGAACTCGGCGAGCGCCTGCAGCAGCGCGAATCTTCGTTCATCCGCTGAACCCCGGACACTTTCTCAGTCAGACGTAACCGCCAATACTTTCCACCACGCCATGAAACCTCACCGATTCTCCACTTCCCCGGCGCTCGTGAAAACTCGCAAGCACCGTCCGGCAATCGAACGCCTTGAAGACCGCATCGCGCCTGCAACGTTCACCGTGACAACAACGGCTGACTCGGGCGCGGGCTCACTCCGCCAGGCAATCCTG
>CBHXZU010000338.1:0-6817 GCA_966125105.1 uncultured Prosthecobacter sp. | reverse complement strand
ACCACGGGTGGTAGAAACGCACACACAGCGGGTCATGGACGTTCCGCCATGGCTAAAAACCGGAGAACATTGCCCAAAAGACAATGAGGCGCGGATGAAAGGTGATCCGCCGCAGATCGGCGACAATCCGGGATGAGAAGGCGACCAGCGAACCCGGTCTCTGCGCCACTTTGCTCTACATGAGCGCATGCCCGGCCCGCTACCTGTGCGTTACCTGCGGGCTGCCTGCGGGGCGAAGGCCCAATCGCATACCAGCCTAACCCAACGGGCCACTGCCATTAAGTTAACCGGGATCGAAACGTTAAAAAAGTGGGTCATCCTGAACGGAGCGGCGAGGAACGAGCCCGAAGTGAAGGACCCCGAGCCATTCACAATGGGCATTTTACCCAGAAGTTGCCCGTTCTGAATTCGGAGCGGGAATTCTCACATTAAACGAGATCCTCGCGAGTGGCTCGGGGTCCTTCTCCTCGTTACACTCGGTCAGGATGACACACTTTTTGACCCGGTGTTATCTTTAACTTAATGGCAGTGGCCCGTTGGGCTAGGCTGGTATGCCTTTGGGCCTTTGGCCCGCGCGGGCGCTACTCCTTCTTCTTCAGCGCAAACGCAACCAGGCTGCCTCCCGCCGGACGCCCGGATTTCCCGCCGCCCGCTGAGATCACCACGTATTGCCGTCCATCCACCATATAGGTGCTCGGCGTCGCGTTGCCGCTGAAGGGCAGTTTCGCCTGCCAGAGAACCTTTCCATTCTCCTTGTCGAATACGCGGAATGTCTCATCCGCGCTCGCGCCGATGAAGATCAGGCCGCTCGCCGACACCACCGGGCCGCCGTAGTTCTCCGTCCCCGTAGGCGGAATCCCTCTCGCCGTGAGCGCCGCATACTCCCCGAGCGGCACCTTCCACTTGATCTCCCCGGTGTTCAAATCGACCGCGTTCAGCGTCCCCCACGGCGGCTTGATCGCCGGGTAACCTTCCTTATCCAGCCACCGGCGAAATCCTCCAAACGCATACGCGGTGCTCGGATCCGGCGGAGCCGTCGGCGCGCCTGCCTCGGGTCGCGACGCGGACGTCGGAATATCCCCCAGCACGTAATTCAAAATCGCCGTCCGCTTCGCCTCCGGCATCGTCGCAAACGCCGGCATGCGACCGCCGCCATTGCGCGTGATGGTCTCGATCTCCGCGCGCGTCTTCCGTTTTGAAATATCGATCAAAGTCGGGAACTGCGCCGCCGCATTCCCCTTGCGATCGAGCCCGTGGCACACGCCGCAGTAGACCATGTAGTCCTGCTCGCCCGGCACCAGCGGCGATCCATCCGCGCGGCGCGTCTCCACCATCTGCAGGAGCCACGGCATTTCGTTGACGTTCACATAGTAGATCCCATTCGGGTCCGCCGCTCCCCCGCCCCATTCCATGCCACCGTCAAAGCCGGGGAACATCACCGTCTCCGTCAGGCTCGGGGCTGGGAACGGCCCGAAATTCGGCGACGCCTTGATGCGATCGAGCGTCATCTGGTGCGTCTCGGGCGAGATGTTCGAGGCATCCTGCTCCGTGTAGCCCTGGCGCATCAGCGGCGCCGGCTTCGTGGGAAAGGGCTGCGTGGGCCACGCCTTCTCGCCACGCAATGTCGAGGGCGGCACCGGCTTTTCCTCGATCGGCCACAGCGGCTCGCCCGTCTCGCGATTGAAGACAAAGAGGAGCCCATGCTTCGTGCCCTGCGCGACGGCATCGATCTTCTTCCCGTTGTGCGTCACGGTCAGCAGGATCGGCGGGCACGGCAGATCCTTATCCAGCAGGTCGTGATGCACGATCTGGTAGTGCCACAGCCGCTCGCCGGTCGTGGCATTCAGCGCCACGATCGAGTTCGCGAAGAGATTCATCCCATGCCGCTTCCCGCCGTAAAAATCCGGCTCGGCGGTCTTCGTCGCCACGTAAACGATCCCGCGCTTTTCATCGAGCGACTGACCGCTCCACGGCATCACCCCGGTCATGGTTTTATAGGCGTCCTCCGGCCACGTGTCGTAGCCAAACTCGCCCGGCTTCGGGATGAAGTTGAAAATCCACCGCTGCGCGCCCGTGCGAGCATCGATCGCGCGGAGCGACCCCTTCCCGCCCACACCTCCGAGAATCAGCGTGTCTTTGTAAACCACGCCCGGTGTATTCAGTCCCGAGTCGAGCTTCACCGACCCATTCTCGCCGAAGCTTCGGATCGTCTCACCCGTCTTCGGATCCACGGCAAAAAGATACCCGCCCACGCCGGTGAAAAGCCGCGCTTCCCCGCCGGCCTCGCTTTTCCAAAACGCCAGCCCCCGCTGCCGCGCCGCCCCTTTCCCCGAACGCTCCTTCGCCGGGTCCCATTTCCAAAGCTCTTTCCCCGTCCCCGCCTCCAGCGCTATGATCTTCCGCGAGGTCGACACCGTGTAGAGCACGCCGTCGATGATCAGGTTGTTCACCTGATATTCGCCCTTCTCCCCCGTGTCGTAAGTCCACGCCACTTCCAACTGCGAAACGTTGTCGCGTGTGATTTGATCGAGCGGCGAGTAAAGGTTCCGCTCCTTCCCGCCGAGATACACCGGCCAATCGACATTCTTCGCATCAGCGGCCGAAGCAGAATTGGGCGCGGCCAAACTCCAGGCCAGCACCGCGAGAGGAAGAGATGAGATCCGGGACAAACGTGGAAGAGTCATGAGGAAAGCGCCCGCCCGTCTAGCGACCCTCCGCCAATCTCGCACCACCAAAACACGAAGAACTGCGCGCAGCCGAACAGGGGACGCCCAAACGGCGCAAACGCCGAACGCGCAACGGCGCAAGGAGCGACGCGCTCTCCGAGGCAACCGTTTAATGACATTGCCCGCGACGCCAGCCTCCTCCAAAGCTTCCGCCATGAAGCCCTTCCTCGCTATGATCATCGCTTCCACCGCGCTCGCGGCAGAGTTTCCAGAGCCTTCTTCCCTTCCGGCAAGTGCAGAACTCCCCGATCCGCTCGTCATGCAAGACGGCTCCCGCGTGACCGACAAAGACGCATGGCTCGCCAAGCGCGCGCCCGAACTCCGCGCCCTCTTCCAGCACTACATGTACGGCGCGCGGCCTGTTCAACCACATGGGATCGAAGGAAAAATCCTGCGGGAGGACAAAGCCGCCCTCGGAGGAAAAGCCACGTTGCGCGAAGTCGCGGTGAACTGCGGACTGGCGAATCCCGTGCACCTTCTCGTCGTCATCCCGAACACGGGCACGAAACCCTTTCCGTGCTTCCTCGGCATGAACTTCAACGGCAACTATCAACTCCTCGACGACCCGCAGATCGCGATGCCGAAGTGGGCGCGCGCGAAGAAAGCCGGCGATCCGAATACGCCGGACCCCGCAGGACGCGGTCGTGAAAAGGAAACGTGGGCGCTCGAGCAGTCGATCGATCGCGGCTATGCCGTGGCGACATTCTACAGCGGCGACGTGGTTCCAGACGACAAGGACCTGGCTGAGCAGGTGCTAAAAGGATTCGCGAAAGATGGGAACGCCCGCGGCCCAGCCGACACGGCCACAATCATGGCGTGGTCCTGGGGGTTCTCGCGAATGCTCGATTACTTGCTGTCCGTGCCGGAAATCGACGGCAAGCGCGTGGGCGTCGTTGGCCACTCACGGAATGGCAAGACCGCGCTATTGGCGGGCGCATTCGACGAACGCATCGCGCTCATCATTCCCAGCCAGGCCGGCTCCGGCGGATCGGGGCCCAGCCGAGTAGCGCCCGAGTTGGCGAAAATAAACGAGCGCGGCCGACCGACGGCGGAAACGGTGCCTGTGATTAACAATGCCTTTCCGCACTGGTTCTGCGGGAACTTCAAGGCATTCAACACCGCGGTCGAGAAGCTGCCCTTCGATCAGCACTGCCTCATCGCGCTTTGCGCGCCGCGCCCGGTGCTCCTCAGCAATGCCACGGAGGACCTGTGGGCGAATCCCGACGGGCAATATTCCATGCTGCTCGCGGCATCGCCGGTTTACGGGCTGTTTGGCCATAAACTCACGCTCCCCACGGAACGCCCAGCCGTGGACCAGTTACTTAACGAGCGACTCGGCTACTACATCCGTCCCGGCAAACATTCGATGAATTCCGGCGACTGGAAGGTGTGGCTGGATTACGCGGACAAGTGGCTGAAGTAAGCCTGGATCAAGCGAGCCAACCCGGTCAGAGCCTCGGCGCTGCGGGCTTCACCGGCGGACGAAAACTCGGCGCGCCCTTGGCCTTCACTTTGCGGCGATACACTTTGTCGCCGCAGGTTGCGTAGAGCGTGTCGAACTCCGCGCCGCCGAAGACCAGGTTGCTCACCTTGCCATTCGGCGTCGGGATGATGCAGTTCACGCGACCGGCCTGATCGCACACCTGGATGCCGAGACGGGTCGCCACGTAAAGTCGACCGGCGCTATCCACTTCCATGCCATCCGCTCCCGAGTCGTCGGCGGTGTCGGGCTCGTGGAGGTGAAAGTAGCGCTGCTTGTGCTTTAGCGTTCCGTCGGCCTGGATTTGGTAACTGTAAACCCAGTGCGAGCGGGAATCGGAAACATAAAGCAGGCTCTGGTCGGGCGACGCCGTGATGCCAGTCGAAAACTTTAGTCCGGTATCCACCACCTTCTTTTCGCCCTTCGGCGAAACGACCCAAATCTGGCTGGGCTTCGTGCCGTCCCACCCGGGCTCGGTCACGTAGGCATTCCCATTCGCGAGCACCACGAGATCGTTGCCGCGGAAGCCATCGGTCACGACCGTGGAAGCGCCCGATGCATCCCACGCGAGCACCTGCTGCGTCGCGCCCGCATTTGCGTAGAGTTTGCCGTCCGGACCAAATGCCTGGCCGTCGCCTTTCTTGCTGTCCGCGAGCCACTCGACTGGCTTGCCATCCGCGCCGACCTTGTAGGTCTTGCTGTTGCCCACGTCGTTGAAGAACACCTCGCCCTTCTCGTTGCTCGCGGTGCCTTCGGTGAACTTGTAGCCCTCGCCCACGAGCTGCCAGTCCTCGCCGGCCTGCACGATCTCATTGAGCATCTGGTTCTTCGATTCGCCCTTCTTCGGCTCAGCCGGCCAGTCCTTCCAAATCCATCGCACCGCGTCAGGAAAGATCGCGTCACCGTGTTTGCCATTGTGCCCCTCGGTGCCCCACGCGTGGTTCACCTCGTACCCTGCCCACGTGAGCGCGCGCTCCATCGTCTGGTTCGCCATCCACCAGTCGCCGCCGTAGATGTTCAAATCGTGGTCGCCATCCTGCAGGAAGACGCGCAACCCCTTCGGCTCAAACTTGCGAATCAGCGTGTGGATGCCGTCCGCGCCGCGCAGCCCGACATACGTCCCGATCGTCGAAAACAACCGGCGGAATTCTTTCGGACGTTCCCACGCGGCCGTGAAGGCGCAAACGGCTCCGCTGCTCGATCCGCCGATGCACCGATCGTTTCCGTTCTTGCTCAGCACGATCGCGCGGCCGTCGGTGGTCTTCTGCTTTTCCACAAAGGGCAGCAGTTCCTCGAGCACGAAGCGCGCATACGCATCGCCGAGGCCATCGTACTCAAAGCTGCGGTTGAAACGATCGAGCGACTTCGCTCCATCGAGCGCTTTCACCACGCCGGGCGACGCCGCGATGTAGATCGTCACCGGCATCTCGCCCTTCGCAATCAGGTTATCGAAAACGATCGGCGCTTTGTGCTGGATGCCGTCCTGGTTCACCCACACGCACGCGGGCTTCGCCGGGTCGTATTGCTTCGGCACATAGACGGAAACGTTCCGCGTCGTGCCGGGAAAAATCTTCGAGCCATCGAGCGTGAACTTCAGCACCTCACCCTTGGGCACTCCCTGCTGATCCTTCGAGTCAGGACCAATCGGATACGAATCCTGCGCAGTAACAGTAAGCGTGCTGACCGAGATGAAGAGCGCGACGGACGCGGCAAGCGGGAAGGAGAGACGGTTCATGCGGAGGGCGCGGGGTATGCAGCAGAGCCGCGGCAGTGGGAAGCAGGAATGTTGCGGAGCCCGTTGCGCGGCAACGCCATGAGGCGAGCGGTGACGATTTCGAGAAATTCCGCTCGTTCCGGGATTGCTCCGCGGGGCGAAACGGAGTATCAGGGGCGCCCATGGCAGTCTCCATGGCCGACGGCTACGATGCGCACCCCTCGCGTTACCGGCGCGATTCAGAAGACATGATCACCGCCTCTGACTTGATCGGGACCTGGCAATTTGCCCGCCCGGGGGAAGGAACAGGACAGGCATTCCTCCACTTTAGCTACACGCGCGCCTTCGACTTCATCTGCGATGGAGAAGTGCGCCAGCCCCTGCAGCTTTATTACACGATCGAGCCGCCGGATCTGATCCGCTTCCGCACGCATCCACAGGATGAAGGCTGGACGTGCACGCTCGAATACGACGGCGAAACGCTCGTGATCAACGCCGACCAGGGCCGCACCGTGTGCACGCGCGCTGAGCCCGAGGATATTCCAAATTGGTTCCAGGAAGGCCTCGCCGATTACATGGCGAAGCCCTGAGGCGCCCATTCAAGCACCATCTACCACGAGCGTCGGGAACCTTTCTCGGAGGGGCGAATACCAGGGCGCACTCTGCGCGAAGCGCAGCCATAGCCGTGGCAACGGCTATAGCCCGTCCGGCACGTTTCACAGAGTCGCGGCAACGCATCGGGAACGCCGAAGGCGTTCAATCATCTAGCCCAGGGTTGGCGAGGAACGAGCCTACCCTGGGTTTTGCCAACGCGAGACCAATCCTGAAGGGATTGAATCATTCGCGGGGTCAGCTCGTTGATTCAATCCCTCCAGAGTTGTGGAGCCAGCGCGGAGT
>CBHXZU010000337.1:0-6822 GCA_966125105.1 uncultured Prosthecobacter sp. | reverse complement strand
TCTGCTCCCGAATCTCATCGGCGTGGTGGTGATCTATCTCACGCTCACAATTCCCGCGGTGATCCTCGACGAATCGTTCCTGAGTTTCCTCGGTCTTGGTGTGAACGATCCGCAGGCGAGTTGGGGAAGCCTGTTGAGCGACGGCAAAAACGTGATCAATCCGGTGGAGAGCTTCTGGTGGCTGCTCGTGTTCCCGGCTGCTGCGATGTCCGTCACGCTCCTCGCCCTCAATTTCCTCGGCGACGCCATTCGCGACGCCCTCGATCCGCGCGGCCGTCGATAAACGCCCGGGGAATCGTCTGACACGCCCGGGGAATCGTCTGACGCACCCGGGGAATCGTCTGACACGCCCGGGGAATCGACTGGAGCACCCGGGGAATCGACTGGAGCGCCCGGGCAATCGACTGGAGCACCCGGGCAACCGTCTGAAAAACTTTATGACATTTCAGGTGCGCTAATGAAGGTGCGTGTGGTTGCCAGCGAAGAGTGCGGGAATGCTCTGAAGAAAAAACGGGCGCGCAGGCCTATTGGCTGACGCGCCCGTGAAGTTCTTCGAATGGTCTGACTTAGATCGCGTCCGCTATCGCTTTGCCCATCTCGGAAGTCGAAAGCTTCTTCGTCCCTTCCGACCAGATGTCGCCCGTGCGCTGGCCGGCCTCGATCACCTTCCGCACCGCTGCGTCGATGGCATCTGCCGCAGCATTTTCGCCAAGCGCAAAGCGCAGCATCATCGCCGCGCTGAGGATCTGCGCGATCGGATTCGCAATGCCCTTGCCCGCGATGTCCGGAGCAGAACCGCCGCCCGGTTCGAACAAGCCAAAGTAGAGACCGCCGTCCTTGCTCTGGCCGAGGCTCGCGCTCGAGAGCATTCCAATGGAGCCCGCGATCGCGCCCATCTCGTCGCTCAAGATATCGCCGAACAGGTTTTCCGCGAGGATCACGTCAAACTCCCGCGGTTGTCGAATGAGCTGCATTGCCGCGTTGTCGACGTACATGTGCGTGACCTGCACGTCCCGGAAGTCCCTCGCGACTTCCAGGATCGTCTTCCGCCACAGCACGGAACACTCAAGGACGTTTGCTTTGTCGATCGAGCAAAGCTTCTTCCTGCGTCCCTGCGCCGCCTGGAAGGCCACGCGCGCGATCCGCTCGATTTCGCTGCGCTTGTAAACCATCGTGTCCACCGCGACGGGCTCGCCATTTTCAATCTTCGTGCCTTTCGGCTGGCCGAAGTAGAGTCCGCCCGTGAGTTCGCGCACGCACAGCATGTCGAAGCCATCGCCAACGAGGTCCGGACGGACCGGCGAAGCATGCGCCAGCTGGCGATAGCACACGCCGGGACGAAGGTTCGCGAAAAGCCCGAAATGCTTGCGGAGCGGAAGGAGCGCGCCGCGCTCCGGCTGCTCGTTCGGAGGGAGCGATTCCCATTTCGGTCCACCCACGCTGCCAAAGAGGATCGCGTCACTGGCCCGGCAGACTTCGAGCGTGCGATCCGGCAGCGCCTTGCCGTCCTTGTCGATCGCAATGCCGCCCACGTTCGCCTCCGTGTATTCGAGCGTGAATCCAAATTTCTTCTGCACGACGTCGAGCACGCGATACGCCTCGGCCATCACTTCCGGTCCGATTCCGTCACCGGCCAACACAGCGATTTTGTAGGTGGACATAGGGCGCGGGAAACTAAGGGGCTCCGCTCAATTGCCAAGCCTTTCTGAAAAAGCAAAAGCGCCGGCCATTCCTGGCCGGCGCTTCGCTGAAGTTCTTTGCGAACGTGATTACTTCATCCGGGAAGTGCTGCTCCGGCTGGAGCGAACCTTCGCCGGGACCGGGGCAATACCCGGCTTCGGGTAATCCGCAACGACCTGGCGGTTCGAAGTCGGGACCACGCGGATCGCGCCCTTCGCATTGTTGCGCCAGCCATTCGGATCGGCGTATTCCTCTCCCACGTGGGTGAGGCCGGTAACTTGATTCTCCAAACCGGTGCCGTAGCCCTGCTTGATGATCGTCGGCGTGACGAACACGAGGAGATTGCGTTTTACGCGGGTGTTCGTGCGTTCCTGGAAGACGTAGCCGAAGAGCGGAAGGTCGCCGAGGACCGGCACTTTGGTTTTGCCCTTCGTCACTTCATCCTGCAGCAAGCCACCGATCGCGAGCGTGTCGCCGCTCTTGATCAGGACGTTCGAGTCGAACGTGCGCTTGTCAATGATCGGGCTGGCCACTGTCGCGCCGCCGAACACGAAAGTTGCATCACCAACTTTGTTGCTGATTTCCGGCTGCACGGTCAGCGAGATGAAGCTGTCCTTGTTGATGCTCGGAGTGACGATCAGCGAGTTGCCGAACTCCTTGTCTTCGAAGCCGCCGAACACTGCCTGCGCGGTTTGTTCGTTGAAGTTCAACTGCGGCACCGGCTGCGTGCGGGTGATTTTGATCGTCGCCTTTTGATTGTTGGAAGCGACGACCCGCGGATTCGCGAGGAATTCGGCGTCCGAATCCTCATTCAAGAGACGCATCGTGGCGGACATCGACGGCACGGAAAGGATGGCGAACTGGCTGCCGAGCAACTTGCCCGCTCCATCGAAGAGGAAGTCGCGAGGAGAAAGCGCTCCTTGCGGACTGGTGACAGCCGTGCCGTCGGTCGTGCTTCCGCCGTAGCGGAAGGTCTGCGGAGTCGCAGCGCTGCCCACCACGCCGCCCCAGTTGATTCCGTAGCTTTGCTTCGGATTGGCGTTCACTTCGACGAGGCGCGCTTCAATCATCACTTGCTGCGTCGGCGTGTCGACCGTCGCCAGGAAGGTCTTGATCTTATCAGCGTTGGATTTGCCTTCGCGGTAGAAGATCGTGTTGGTGCGGATGTCGAAGTCGGGCTGCAGTCCGCTGGCCAGCTGCGTCTTCAAGAGCGGCGCAATCTTATCAGCCTGCGCGTAGGCGAAGGTATACTGATAAGGCTCGGTCGGTTCCTTTTGGCGCTCCGCGAGCGTCTTGATGTAGAAGACGCCGTTCAACTCATCCATCGCAAGGCCGTTCGCCTGCACGATGACGTCGATCACTTCGCGCGGGGTCTTCTCTTCGATTCGAAGATTGACCGTTCCCTGGACAGCCGGGCTCACGACGACGTTCATCTTTGCCTGGCGGGCGAGCGTGCGAAGAACCACGTCGACCGGATCACCCTGGAACTCGCTCACGCGGCGAGCCGTGGGATCGGACCCAGCGATGGTAAGCGTCTCGGCCGATCCAGGAGCTCCGGGCGCTGTAGCGGCGCCGGGCGCGCCGAGGCCGGGTTGCTGGACGGGCGGTTCGATCGGTGCCGGAGCAATCGCGCCGGGAGCCGGAGTGGCAGGGGTGGCAGGACTGATCGTCGCAGGACGTTCAGTGGCAGCCGGAGTTGTCGTAGGCGTCGTGGGCGGGGGCACGGGCTGCGGCAGATCAGGCGTTTGGGCGAGCACGGCGCTGGCGGACAGCACAAGCGCACTGAGGGTATTATGTATTTTCATTATGGCGTGGGCCGGTGGTTTCATGGGCTCGCCGAGGTTTTAGCACTTTGCGGGCCACGCCGAATTTTCCGCGCCTCGTTGGGAGTGCGCGGGTCACGTTCGCGTAACAACGGCCTCGCTCAGCGCCCCTTCGCCGCAGCCACGAAATCCCTCATTTTTACAGGGTCTTTGCGGCCTGGTTCACTCTCCACGCCGCTGGATACATCCACCACGCGAGGATGTGATTCCGCCACAACTGCCCCGACATTGTCCGGCTTCAAACCGCCAGCGAGCCAGAGGGTGAGCTGGGGAAACCGGCGGGAAAAATCGCGGACGAGGCCGAGATCAACCCGGGCTCCGGTGCCGCCAAAGGCGCCCGGCACGTGCGCATCGAGAAGGATGTGCTCAGTATTGAATCGGTCGGCTTCATGCAGCCCGGCGCTGGTTGTCGCCCTCATGGCTTTAATAATCGGCTTCCCGAGTGCCGCTGCGCCAGCACAGTAAGCCGCATCTTCATTGCCGTGGAACTGGATGGCATCGATCCAGGGCAACTTTGCGATGCGCTGTAACTCTGGAAGGTCTGCATTGATGAGCAGCGCGACCTTCAAGACGGGCAAACTGGCGATCCACTCCGCGTTTTCCGAAAGATCAATATAGCGCTTCGTCCCCCTCCAGGTGTTGAAGCCAAGCAAATCTGCACCGGCATCGATTGCCGAAAAAGCGTCTTCACGACGCGTAATTCCACAGACCTTCACGGCAATTTCGTCCTTCGGCAAATTCATCGGGCTCAACATACGCAACGTGAGAGAACGTCCAAGACCGAGCAGAATCGAGCACGGTTGCTTGCGTCCCGGAGCGCGGGATTCTAGTTTCTGCGCCCGTGCTCCGTTCGTCTGCTCTACTGCTGGTGGTTTTAGCGCTCTCGCTATCTGTTCCGGCCCAGCAGAAGCAGCTCACTGAAGAGGAAAAGCGGCGCCTCTTTCTCAAGGCGCGCGAGGAGATGACGACCATCCCTTACACTCCGCCTCCGACGCAGGCTGCCCCCACCCCGAACCCGAAGCCACGGGTGACCACCGGCACGCAGCCGAAGTCCACGACTCCCGCGCCGAGCACTCCCACGCCCGAGCCGACGACCAAAGTTACTACACCTTTACGCCCACCGGAACCGCAGGCGCCGATCGTCATTCGGGAAAGTGCCGTTGCTGCGCCGGATGAGAAAGAGGAAGAGCCGCCAAAGGAGGAGGAAGGCTTTTTCTCGAGGCTGTTCGGCGGGTCGACCCGTTACACTTATCTTACGCCGTCCATTCGGAGAGCGATCGACCGCGCTTCCATTCGAAAGGGGAGATGGCGTTATATCGTCGTGCACAACAGCGGCACGCGCCAGGGAAACGCGAAGGCCTTCGAGCATTATCATCGATACGTGAGAAAGATGCCCAACGGAATGGCGTATCACTTCGTGATTGGGAATGGCACCTCCTCGGGCAATGGTTTGATCGAAATTGGCAATCGCTGGCATCGGCAAATTCAGGGAGGCCATGTGCACAGCGATTACCTGAACAACATCGCGCTCGGGATTTGTTTCGTGGGCGACTTCAACAATGGGCAGCCGACCAAGGCGCAATTGGCCGCTGCGGAAGAACTCGTGAATTACCTCCGGGGACGAGTTGGACGCGTCGGCGGGCAGAAAGCTGCCGTCCGCCCGCACAAGGCGATCAATCCACCTCGCTGGCCGACTGATTGTCCGGGCGACGACTTTCCTTATACTTGGTTTCGGCGGTTCTGACGCCGATCCTGTCCGGCACGCATGCAGATTGGCCTTACCGGTGCCTCGGGATTCGTAGGACGGGAAGTGATCCGCATTGCGAATCGTCGAGGTCATGAAGTGGTGGCATTCAGCCGCGACGGAAGACGGGTTGTGGACGGAACGATCGAAACGCGCGAATTTGACGTCGCTCGTGTGCCGGATTTTGCGGGATGTGAGGCGATCATTCACCTTGCCGGCGAGCGGCTCGCTGGCTTGTGGACGCCCGCGAAGGTGAAAAGGATTCGCTCCAGCCGCGTGGAAGGCACCCGGCGTGTGATCGAGGGAATCCGAAATGCGCCCCAAGCTGTCGAGGTCCTGGTCTGTGCGAGCGCCATTGGGATCTATGGCGATGCAGGCGAGACCGAGTTGCCTGAGGAATCACCGCAGGGGTCCGGTTTCCTGGCGGAAACCTGTCGCGCTTGGGAGAATGAGGCCTGCAAAGCGGGAACGTCGTGCCGGGTCGCGCGCATCCGCCTCGGTTTGGTCTTGGGGCGAAAGGGCGGCGCCCTGGCGGCGATGTTGCCTCTATTCCGCTGCTGCCTGGGAGGAAAGCTCGGGAGCGGTCTCCAATGGTGGTCGTGGATTCATGTGGAGGACGCAGCGTCGCTCCTCCTCTTTGCCGTTGAAAATCTGGATGCGAGTGGCGCGATCAACGGCGTGGCGCCGTGGCCCGTCCGCAATGCGGACTTCACCCGCGCGCTTGGTAAAACTTTGCGTCGGCCCGCAGTCGTCCCTGCGCCTGCGTTGGCGCTGAAAATCGTGTTGCGCGGGTTTGCTCGGGAACTCCTGGACAGCCGACGGGTGCTGCCGACGGCTGCGACATCGTTGGGTTTTCCATTCCGCTTTCCCGAGTTGGAACCAGCTTTGCGCGATGTCGTGACGTGAACACGCGTCTTTGCATCGCGGCGCTCGAATGCTAGTGGCTCGAGGAAGGTCATGGCCGTCCCGCAAAATACCATCGCGATCGTTTACGACTACGATCAGACGCTCTCGCCCAATTACATGCAGGACGAGGTTTTATTTCCTGCATTCGGAATTGATGCCGGAAAGTTCTGGTCGAAATGCCAGGCGCTGGTGCGTGAGGAAGGCTTTGATAACGAACTCGCTTACCTGAAGGCGCTCCTCGACTACCTCGGGTTCGACCGGCCGACGAACGCGCGTTTCCGCGAACTCGGCGCGGGCCTGAAATTTTACCCGGGCCTTCCGGAGATGTTCGAGGAGTTCAAGACGGGTCTCCTTCGCTCCGACCACGAGAACCTCGGCATTAAGGTCGAGCACTATATCGTCAGTAGCGGCCTGAAAGCGTTGATTGATGGATCGCGCATTGCGCCGCATGTGAGGGCGGTATTCGGGTGTGAGTTCGCGGAGGATCAGCAGGGGCGGATTACTTTTCCAAAGCGCGTGATCAGCCACACGCAGAAGACGCAGTTCCTGTTTCGAATTAACAAAGGGCTGCTCGATTACTCACAAGACGTGAACGATCATATGCCGCCGGCGCTCCGTCCGGTGCCCTTCGAGCATATGATCTATATTGGCGACGGACCGACGGACGTG
>CBHXZU010000336.1:0-6828 GCA_966125105.1 uncultured Prosthecobacter sp. | reverse complement strand
GGCTGGCAATCGTGAGCGGATGCCGAGTCAGCTGAATTTTGCGAGCGCGCCTTAGTCGGTCGCGACCGAGGCTTGGGGGGGCAGCGGCAGGACTTCCACGTCGGGATTATTCTCCGCGAAGTAGCGGGCGCTCCACGCATTCGGCAGGAGCACCACCCAGGCGCCGTGCATGTCGCGGGCGAGCGTGCCGCCAGTAGGAATCGTGAGTTTTGGCCGGCCCGCTTCCTTTTTCGTGGGATCTGTCGGCACCACCCAGCGGGCGATGGACCAGGGCGCTGTCTCCAGTCGGCTCGGCGCGCCGTATTCGGTCTGCAGGCGGTACTGCAGCACGTCGAATTGCAGAACGCCGACCGCGCCGAGCAATGGCGTGCGCACGAGCGAATCGGGCAACTCGTAGAGTTGAGCGACACCTTCCTTGAGCAACTGATCCAGCCCTTCGCGAAAACGCTTCGCATTCGAAGTGCTGTCATTGACCAGATAGGCGAACGTCTCCGGCGCGAAGCGCGGCATCTCGTGGAAGCTGACCGTGGGGTCTTCCGCGAGCGTGTCGCCGATGAGGAGTTGGTGATTGCCGACAATGCCCACGACGTCTCCCGCGTAGGCTTCGTCGACGGTCTCCCGTTCGCGGGCAAAGAGGCGCTTCGAATTGGAAAGACGCAGGCGTTTTCCGGTGCGCGTCTGCACTACGGTCATGTCGCGCTGAAACACGCCCGAGACGATACGGACGAAGGACACGTGGTCGCGGTGCTTCGGGTCCATGTTTGCCTGGATTTTGAAGACGAACGCCGAAAAGGCGGGCGCGTCGGGTTGCACTTCCTTCTCACCGCTCCGGCGCGGCGCAGGCGGCGGCGCGAGCGTGAGAAACCGATCAAGCAACAGCTGCACGCCGAAGTTATTCATGGCGCTGCCGAAGAAGACGGGCGTGACGCGACCGGCGCGCACTTCGGCGAGATCGAAAGCGGTGCCCGCGCCTTCCAGCAGGCCAACCTCTTCGCGGAACTGCTCGTAAACGCTGGGCGTCATCGCGTCGCGCACGACGGAGTCATCGATGCCCGCGCTCTTCTGCGGGGCCCGATATGCGCCGCCCTGGGTGCGCTCGAAGAGATGCACTTCGTTCGTCTCGCGATCGAAGACTCCGCGGAACTCCGGACCGCTGCCGAGCGGCCAGTTCATGGGCAGAGCCTGGATGCCGAGCACGCGCTCCAGTTCATCGAGCAATTCGAGCGGGGCGCGGGCCGGGCGATCGAGTTTGTTCATGAAGGTGAAGATCGGGACTCCCCGCTGGCGGCAGACTTCGAAGAGTTTCAGCGTCTGGGCCTCGATGCCTTTGCCCGCATCAATGACCATGACCGCGGCATCGACAGCGCTGAGCACGCGATAGGTGTCTTCGGAGAAGTCCTTGTGGCCCGGGGTGTCGAGGAGGTTCACGACGGCGCCGCGGTATTCAAACTGCAGCACCGTGGAGGAAACCGAGATGCCGCGTTGCTTTTCGAGTTCCATCCAGTCGCTGGTGGTGGCGCGCTGATTTTTCCGGGCGGTGACGCTTCCCGCGAGTTGCACGGCGCCACCGTAGAGAAGGAACTTTTCGGTGAGCGTGGTCTTGCCGGCGTCGGGGTGCGAAATGATCGCGAACGTGCGGCGGCGGGCGATTTCTGCCGCGGTGTTGGAAGTGGCGCCGGAGGGCGTCGAATCAGTCATGGAAATGGAAGAATGGTAAAATGCGATCGGGATACAGCGGCGCAGAATCCGCGCTTGCCGCGGGTGAACCTCCTACAACGAAGGGCGCGCCTCGCCGGACGCGATCCGGGCAACCGCCGCGATTGGCCGGACCAAAAGACCTTGCCTGGGCATAGAACGCGGTGTTTGCGGTGACTTCATTGTGTGGACGAACCTGAGAGTCCGCCAATAGATGCGGAGGAACTCGGCCCACGCAAGGAAATCAACGCCGTTGCGCCTCGGCACAACGCTGCCTTACACAGTCCGCATGTCGTTTTCGGCGAAATCACTCGGCGCCCGCACCGCATGAGGAGCGGCGTCCTTTGCGCACTGGCCGCGGTGTGCATTCCATTCAAGCTGGTGGCAGGCTACGGGTTCGACGGGCGATGAGGATCCTCGCGATCAACTATGAATTTCCGCCGCTCGGCGGTGGCGCGGGCAACGCCACGGCCTGCCTAGCCCGCGAATGGGCGGCGAACGGCCATGAAGTGGAGATTCTGACGGGCGGCTTCCGCGGACTCCCGGACGTGCAGGAAATGGATGGTTACACGGTGCGGCGCATTCGTTCGCCGCGCCGGCACCAGGGGCAATGCTCGGTGCTGGAGATGTGCAGCTTTCTTGGGCTCTCGCTGGTTCCTGCGCTGCGGCGGGGAAGCACTTTCCGACCCGACGTGGCGATCGCGTTCTTCAGCATTCCATCGGGTCCGGCCGCCTGGCTGCTCAAGTCGGCGCTGGGCATTCCATACATTGTCTCGCTGCGTGGCGGAGATGTTCCCGGGTTTGATGCTCGTCACATGGGGCAAATGCACGCGGTGACCGCGCCGATCACCTCTTTGATCTGGCGTGACGCGAGTGTGGTCGTTGCGAACAGCGCCGGGCTTCGGGAACTGGCGAGCGCTTTTGCGCCGGACATTCCAATCGCCGAGATTCCTAACGGCGTGGATATGCATCGCTTTTCACCGCCAGTAAACGGCGCGGCTCGGGGCGGCCCCGTGGAATTGTTGTTTGTCGGGCGCCTGGCCAGGCAGAAGGGACTGGACGTGCTGCTCGAGTCCCTCGCGCAGCTGCCGGACGCCGCGTGGCGCCTGCGCATCGTGGGCGACGGCCCGGAGCGGGCATCCTTGGAAAGCCTGGCGCGAAGGCGCGGACTGGCGAAGCGGGTGGTCTTTCACGGCTGGGCGCAGCGGGAAGAACTGCCAGAACTCTATCGCAACAGCGGCGTGTTCGTCTTTCCCTCGAACGATGAAGGCATGCCCAATGTGCTCCTGGAAGCGCTCGCGTGCGGTCTGCCGGTCGTCGCGACACGCGTGGCGGGGAACGAGCAACTGATCACGGAGCAGAACGGGATCCTGGTGCCTCCGCGTGATCCGATCGCCTTCGCGGCTGCTCTGGCGCCTTTGCTGAATGACGCTGCATTGCGGGCACAAATGGGCGCGAGCAGCCGCAAGCTGGCGGCCGAGAACTACGCGTGGTCAGCGCCGGCCCGAGCTTACGAATCGATCTTTCGCGACGCGATCGCGCGGAAGGGAAAGAGCTGAACCATGTGCGGAATCTGCGGCTACGTTTACAAAGATCCCGCGCGACCGGCTGACCGCGCCGTGCTCGCGGCGATGAATGCATCGATCTTTCACCGTGGTCCGGACAGCGAGGGGTTGTATGTAAACGGGCCAGCCGGGATCGCCATGCGACGGCTCGCGATCATCGATGTCGCTTGTGGCGATCAACCGCTCGCAAATGAGCGCGAGGATGCGTGGATCGTTTTCAACGGTGAGATTTACAATCACCCGCAATTGCGAGCGGAACTCGTGGCTCGGGGGCACCAGTTTCGCACGCACAGCGACACGGAGTGCATCATTCACGCTTACGACGAGTGGGGCGATGATTGCGTAAAGCACCTGCGAGGGATGTTTGCGTTTGCGATCTGGGACACGCGCAAGCGACGTCTGCTGCTCGCGCGCGACCGGGTGGGAAAGAAGCCGTTGTATTATGCAGAACACGACGGCGCGCTGATATTCGGCTCAGAGTTGAAGTGCATTCGCCGATATCCGGGCTTCACCGGCACGCCTTCCCCGATCTCGCTGCATCACTATTTGACGCTGCAGTATGTCCCGGACCCGCTCACCGCGTTCAACGAGGTGAACAAGCTGCCACCGGCGCACACGCTCGTGCTGCAGGACGGACGTGTAACCGCCCGGCGTTACTGGGATCTCGACTTCCGAGCGAAGAGCGATCTGCCGGAACAAGACCTCCGCAGGGAGGTGCGCGCAAAGATCGAGGAGAGCGTGCGCATTCGCCTGATGAGCGAAGTTCCGCTCGGCGCGCACCTTAGTGGCGGTATCGATTCCAGCATCGTCGTCGGCCTGATGGCCGGAATGAGCGAACGTCCGGTGAAGACGTTCTCGGTGGGCTTCGAGGAAGCGGCGTTCAACGAGACGGAACATGCGCGTGTGGTGGCCGAGAAGTTCCGCACCGAGCACCATGAGTTCACGATCCGGCCGGACGCGTTTGAAGTGCTCGACTCCCTGGTCGATCATTTCGATGAGCCCTTCGCGGATCCGGCCTCGATCCCCCTTTGGTATCTCTCGAAGCTCACGCGAGAGCACGTCACTGTGGCGCTGAATGGAGACGGCGGGGATGAGGCTTTTGCGGGTTACCAACGCTATTACGCCGATCGCATTGCGGACTGGTATGGCGTCGTCCCGCGTTTCATTCGCGACAAGCTCGTGCCCGGGGTCCTGCGCGCTTTTCCCACGACGAGCAACAAGCCGGTCGAAAAGAGCTACCTCGCCGCCATTCGCAAACTCGGGCAGGCTGCTTCGATGGGTCGCGGCGCGAGTGTGGTCCGCTGGGGGTCTTATTTCAGCGAAGCGGAGAAGTCGGAACTCTACACCCCCGATTTTGCCTCGAAGGTGCAGGGACATCCCTCGCACGCGGCCATGGAGGAGACCTACGCAAAGGCGCTCGCGGACAATCCCCTGGAGCGAACCCTTTTTACCGATCTGCACCATTATTTGCCTGGCGCTTTGCTGGTGAAGGCGGATCGCATCACCATGGCGCATTCGCTGGAGGGACGTTCGCCATTGCTCGATCACGAATTGCTCGAACTCGCCGCAAAGCTTCCGTCGCGGTGGAAAGTCCGAGGCTCGACGACAAAATGGATCCTGCGCGACCTCTTCCGCGATTTGCTCCCTGAATCGATCACGCGCCGGGGCAAACTTGGCTTCAGCGTGCCGCTCGCGCGCTGGTTCGCCGGGCCGAAACTGCAGCACGTTCGTGAGACGCTGCTTTCCAAAGACGCGCAGTCTTCTTCGATCCTGCGCCGCGAGCGCGTGGAGCGCTTGATCGAAGACAATCGCGCCGGACGCGCGGATCACGGCAAAAAACTCTGGGCGCTCTTGAACCTGGAAGCGTGGATGCGAAAAGCCCGCGCATGAGACACAAGCCGCTCATCGCAATTGCGGTGGCCGCCGCCCTGGCGGTAGCGGGTTTCGGCATTGCTTCACATTTTCGAAAACGCGCGAAAGGTCCGGAAAAAAAGACGCGGGCTCCACTCGCGGAGCGGACCTTGAGCACTATCGAGCGTCGTTATCTTGATCAACTCGCCAAGCAGTTGGGCCTGCCGAAAGCGGCGCATTGGAACACGGATGAAATCTTGACGCTCCTGGTTCGCCTAAACCAGGAGCGAAATGGACTGCTGACGCCCGTCACGGATCCAGCCCGAACACCGTGGCTGCTCCCGCCACCAAATCGCCTTCCCTCGCGCGAACTGAAAGGCGCAATTGCGCGGCCGATCGACCTTGCGAGCGGTCGCATCGACCCACTGCCGGCGAACGCTCGCGAATACCAATACACAATCACCAATGTAAGCGACGCATGGGCGCCAATGCCCATTCTGCATGCCGGACCCCGTTGGGATCGTTTCGATGCATTGCTGGAGACGTCGGGCCTGCGCAACATCGCCGATGAAGTGGATCGGGCGATTGCGGTCTGGCGCTTCATCGCCGAGCGGCGCGTGCATGGACAGCCCGTGACCGAGGGCGACGAAGAACACGACCTGATCAAGTATCTCGCCTGCTACGGCTACGGATTTTGCGACGACAGCGCGCAAGCTGTCGCTGTCCTGGCCGAGGGCTGCGGGTTAAAGGCGCGCATTCGCGGGCTTGGCGGTCACGTCGTTCCGGAAATCTTCGCGGGCGGTCAGTGGCGCATGTTGGATCCCGACTTCGCGGTCTACTTTCATGCAGACGGAGATCCGCGCGCGATCTTCGGGGTAGATGAGCTCGCGCGAAATCGCAGTACCTTCGCGCATGTCCGCGCGCTCGGTGCCGGCGGCCCTTACGACAAGGATTATGCCGATCTATTCTCGACGACCGAAGACAATACGGACTGGCCCTTGCGCGGAACACACGGCCACCGGATCGAGCACACGATGGCCCCTGGCGAGCGCGTCGTTTTTTCCAATTTCAATTGGGGTCGCTATTTCATCGGCGCATTTCCGGACCGGGTTCCGCGGTTTTACAATGGTTACTTTGAGGTCCCGATTTCGACGGCATCTCTGCTTGCGGACAGAGACCTCGTCATGGTGGCGGAGGGCCAAGGATTTACCGTTCGCAACGCATCCAACCAGCCCCGCGTGATTTCATGCAGTTTTCATTCACCTTTCCCCATCGTCGGCGGAGAACTTTCCGGAGTGCCGCAAGATGTTCCATTGCTGTGGATCGACAGCAATCGAGAGCGCGCGCTCCCGGCAGTGAACGGCGTAGCGGCGTTCGAAGGATTCGTTGCGCAGCTGACTCCGCGACCGACTTACTCATTCACGATCAAGTTCTCGATTCCTCCCCAGCGCGTGGTTTTCCTCGGCCCAAACCTGAAGCTGACGGTCGATTTCCAGTTCGCCGAGACCGTGCTGCTGAAGTTGGGACCGTCGCCCGCTGCCTTTTCGGTCGTCGCCGAGAACGCTGGGCGATTCCAAGCGAGGCTGGTTGCTCATCCGTAACTTCCACGGCGGCAACCTATCTCTGAACAAGCCGGGCTTAATCTGCCGGTTGAAACGAAAGCATTCCTGGGTAGTGTCCGCGCCGGGTTGGTTTGCCTCCGTATGCTTCGTCTCCT
>CBHXZU010000335.1:0-6842 GCA_966125105.1 uncultured Prosthecobacter sp. | reverse complement strand
AATCACGGATAGGTCCCGCGGCGAGAGCGGCGGACCAATGGCCATCCACTGCGGCGATTCGATATTCGGAAGCAGGGAGAATCGGACCCATTGAAGGCGCCATGGTTTGCGGAGCGGAACATCGACACCCACGCAACGTTGAAGTGTGGCGGGCATCTGATCTAAATCCACGCGTTGCCTGCCCATGTTAACGCGGGTTGATCTATCGGATCGGCGTCGCGGGCGTGCAATTCGAGTAAAGAAACCAACCGGCACTCCCAAATATGACCACCCTCCTGCATTCCACCACCCGCCGCGTCGTGGTTGGTTCGCTCGTCGCCGCGCTCGTCACGAGCTTTGCCTCCGCGGAGACGCTGAATCGCGTTCAGGTCTCCGACTTTGGGAAAACGATGGACGGTGCCGAGGTGAAGCTCATCACACTCCGCAATACGAACGGCATGAGCGCGCAGATCCTCACGTACGGAGCGATCATCAAGGAATTGAACGTGCCGGATCGCGACGGGAAGTTTGCGAACGTTGTTCTGACCACAGACACGATCGAGAAGTTTCAGAAGTTTCCCGCATCAGCCGCGGTAATCGGTCGCGTGGCCAACCGAATTGCAGGCGCGCAATTCGACCTGGAAGGAACGACCTACAAGCTGAACGCGAACGAGCGGAAAAATACGATCCACGGCGGGAGGAAAGGATTCGCGCAGCAGGTGTGGACCATCGCAGGAGACGCTGACCCGAAGGAGCCGTCGCAAGTCACGCTCCGCTACGTAAGCAAGGACGGAGAGGAAGGTTTTCCCGGCACGTTGATGACATCGGTGACCTACACGCTCACGGATAATAACGAACTGCGTCTCGACTATGAGGCCGCGAGCGACAAGCCGACAATCGTGAACCTGACCAACCACGCCTATTTCAACCTCGCCGGCGGCGGCAGCGCGCTCGATCACGTCCTGCAAATCCCATCGGAGAAATACACGCCAACGGATGCCGAGTTGATACCCACGGGAGAGATCCTGCCGCTGGAAGGGACGCCGATGGATTTCCGCAAGGCGACGCGCGTTGGCGACCGAATCGATCAACTCAAACCCAAACCGGGCGGCTACGATCACAACTACGTTCTCAGCGATGGAAAGGGACTGAAGTTTGCAGCGCGGCTGAGCGATCCCAAGAGCGGGCGCGTGATGGACGCGCGCACGACACAACCGGCGGTGCAGCTTTATTCCGGCAATCACGTGGGACACACCGCCGTGTGCCTGGAGACGCAGCACTATCCGGATGCGATCCATCACAAGAACTTCCCGTCCATCGTCGCGCGTCCAGGCGAGCCCCTTAAGGAAACGACGGTCTTTGCCTTTTCCGTGCAGTAACTATTCCACCGCCCTTCTGCGTCCCATTTCTTTTCCGATCACATTCCTTGTCCTTCTCCTATGAAATCTCTCGTTCTGACTGCTACGCTGTTCGCCATGAGCACCATCGCCAAAGCCGACGACGCCAATCTTTTCGCCGAAGGTGCGGAGGTAAAAGTATTGAGTGAAGGTTATTTGTTCACCGAAGGACCGGCGGTCGATCGGGATGGTAATGTGTTCTTCACCGACCAACCGAACGATCGCATCGTGAAGTTCAATGCGGCGGACGGTTCCTTCTCCGACTGGTTGAAACCCGCCGGACGCAGCAATGGCACGTATTTCGATAAAGCCGGAAATCTCCTCACCTGCGCGGACGAGAAGAACGAGCTCTGGTCCATCGCGCCGGACAAGAAAGTGACGGTGCTGATCAGCGATTTCGGAGGAAAGCTTCTCAATGGGCCGAACGACCTTTGGATTCGTCCGGATGGAAACCTCTATTTCACCGATCCGCTGTACGCTCGCGACTATTGGAAGCGCGACAAGACCATGCAGCAGCCGGGGCATTACGTTTACTATTTTGACTCGGCCACGAGGAAGACCACGCCGGTAGCCACGGATCTGACGAAGCCGAATGGCATCATTGGCACACCGGATGGCAAGACGCTCTATGTCGCCGATATTGGCGCGGGGAAGACTTACTCCTACGCGGTGAATGCCGACGGTTCCCTCGCAAACAAAACACTCTTCTGCGAAATGGGCTCGGACGGGATGACCATCGACAACGAGGGGAACGTGTATCTCACCGGCAAGGGCGTCACGGTATTCGACAAGACGGGAAAGAAATTGACGAACATTCCGATTGCCGAGCCATGGACGGGCAATGTGACGTTTGGCGGGAAAGATCGCGACCTGCTCTTCATCACTGCGAGCAAGCGAGTGTTCGGGGTGAAGATGCGAGTGAAGGGAGTGAAGTAACGCGCCCGCGATGGCGCGTTGGGGCAGGACGCGCCAGACGTCGGAAGCAACCCGCCTTCATCCAGCCAACGGAGGAAAAACACTTCACACCGGGGCGCGATCGGCGACTCTTTGCTCGTGAAACTTCCTCTCCTAACGATTCTCTGCGCGAGTCTCATCACGGCTTCCGCGCAAAACCAAAAGGACGTCGTGGACACGACGCCGAAGCTGGAGAATCTGAACGCGCAGATCGTTGCAAACGCCGACGACGCCCAGGCGCTTTCGAACCGGGCTTATGTTCTCGCGCTACTTGGCCGCAAGGACGAAGCCCGCGCAGATCTCAAGAAGGTGGTGACGCTGAAAGACAGCGGTCCGATGCACAACCGCGCGGGCTGGGCGTATTTCAATCTTGGTGATTACGCAGACGCGGAACGCGAGTTTGAAACAGCGGTAAAGTTCAGCAAAGGCCAGGCGCACTACGACTATTACTCCCTCGTTCTCGGCTACTGGGGAACCGGCAAGACGAAGAAGGCTCTGGAGAACTACCAACTCGCCGTCGAACGCGATCCGCGCTTTGGCGAATACAAAACGCTCAACGAACGAACGCTCGAATGGACGCCAATCGAGCGGCGCGCGATCCACGAGATCTACGTTTTGTGGAGCAAGACTTGGAAGCCATGAGCATGGCACAGGCCGGTGCTTGCATGCAAGCATGCTCACCACGCGATTACCTTTTCGATGAACGAGTGTTTGAGGAGGCGAGTGTTTGCACCGTCGGGCGTGAGTTGGAATACAGCGCTGCCGTTCGAGTAAATCAGCGAATTGTCGGCGAAGAGATCGAATGAGAGGACGCCACGCGCAAGCGTGACCACTTCACCGTTCGGATCCTGCCGAATGAGTTCCCAATCTCTCGGCACGAGATCCGGATTCTCCTCATGCGGCTTCGCCCGCATTTGCTGTTCAGCATCGACCATGTTTCCCCAAAGCATCATGCGCTTGAGGTCAGCCCCTTTCGCCGCGTTGCCTCCCTGCGCAAGGGGCCTGCCGGTGTAGCGCATGGTGAAAAAATTGAAGAACGCGTAGATCGCGACGAGGAAGCGCCAGGGGATCAGCACGAAGTCGACGATCGCCTTCCACCACGGCCGATGGAACGGATCCCGTCGCGGACGACGAATGCAGTAAAGTCGTCCCTCGGAATCGAGCTGCGGCGCGAGAAAATCGAACTTCGGATGCGACAAAAGCGTCTGCAGGTCGCCGTTGGAAAGGTCGAGTTGGTGCACTTCAAACGCGCCATAGGTCACAGGATGGCCGTCGCGGTTTCTTCCCACGCCGGCGGATTGATAAACCAGGATATCCGCAGACGCTGGCGACCACCGAGGTGAGATATCCAGCGAATCGCCCTCGGTAAGCTCCCGCAGCCTAGATCCGCTCGCATTCATCACGCCGATATTCGCCGTGCCATTCGCGTCCCAAACGGCGCAGGCGATCCGGTCCTCCGTCGAGTGGCGGGTGAGATCGCGGATGCGTGTCTTGTCGCTGTGCCAAAGCCGTTGCTCTTCCTGCTCCGCTTCATCCAGCGCGAGCAAGGCGCAGATGTCGGTGGTCTCCAGAGTATAAATCACTTCCCCTCGCTGTGCTCCGCGAGCGAGCGAAGTGATGGAAATGTTCATGTTTGCAGCGTCCGTATCGATCCGCGGCGCCCACATGCCCATGAAACGATCGCCAAATGTGCTGGCGATCTCCGTAACCTTCCCGGACCTGGAAAGCTGAAGTTTGCCGAGGGAAACAAACGCGAAATCGCGTGAGGAACTAACTTGCTGCATCCAGGCGATTGAAGCGGTTACCGTTCCTCGTTGCGCGAAAATTCGCCGCCAAAGCTAATCGCTGCAAATCCAACAACTAAGGGGTCACGGGCGGCTGTCCCTGCCGCGCCTTGTATGCCTCAGCTTGCGCATCGAGCTTCCGTTTCAGCTCCGCGATTTCACCCGCCGTCTGGAAATCAGCCGCAACGAGCAGCCCCCCCGAAGGACCGGGACGCATCGCCAGATTCATCAGGTCGCCATTCGCGTTTCGAAACACAATCACCTGGTCGCTGTCGATCTTCGTCGGCGCTTCCATGGTGGTCCGCCAGCCGACGCCGGCGAGCTTCTCCCGGTAGAATGCGATGCACTCCTCCTGGGTCTTTGGATATTGGAAACTCAGCCGCTTCTGCGAGGTGCTGAATTGCAGTTCCTTCGCGTCCGCCGGCGCGGGTATTTCCGCAGGCAGCAATTCGCTCGCGAAAGTCATAGTCGTCTTCCCTCCCTGGCCGGGCGCCGCGGTGGTTGTTACCGACAGTCGGACCGCATTTCGCAAGAACCATTCACTGTTGCCCGCGTCACCGTAGCGAACCCATCCCGCTGCCAACAAGGATTCGGCCAGCGCCTTGGCGGCAGCCTCCACAGGTTGATCCACAGTGTAGATCGCTGTAAGCGGTCCGGCGTAGACCACCTTCGCCGCAGCCGGCAGCGGAAGCTGCGAGAAATCGAGATTCCCGTGATTGCGCAGCGAGACAAACGCCGTCCCGGGCTTGTCCGGAATGACTGACAGCGAGAGATGGACGTCGTTCTTGGCGAAAGTCCCGCTGGCGCTGTGCGGCATCACCGAACTGCCCGACTGCTCGATCCAGCCTTTTTCGCGAAGCTGCTCTTGGTGAAATTTGAAAGCGGCTTCAACGGATGATGCTACGCGGTAGCTAAGGCCCGTGGCGGTGAACTCCGCCGGCGCCTCCGCGCCTTTCA
The DNA here is from genome assembly GCA_966125105.1 of uncultured Prosthecobacter sp. Lineage (GTDB taxonomy): Bacteria > Verrucomicrobiota > Verrucomicrobiia > Chthoniobacterales > Chthoniobacteraceae > SXWH01. Next base: position 1,771 of record CBHXZU010000335.1, on the reverse strand, counting down.
TCATGGCGACGGTCGTTAAATCCAGTTGGCGCGTGGCTTCGACGAGTGAAAGCGGCTCAGATTTCGCCGGCGCTACCGGAGCTTGCGCGGACGCCTCGAGAGACGGGGCAGAACTTGGATTCGACTCTTCTCCATTACTGGACGAGGCGACCTCTTTTTTGTCACAGCCGCCAAAGAGCGCGGCGGCTGCCGCCATTGCAACGGCCCAAATGCATGGAGATTTGCGGGCAGATGCCGTCCAGTTGGGAACCAGGTAGCTCGTCATAGGCAGTGCTTGATGATTTCGACGTATTTACCGCAACGCAAGCATAACAGGCTCATTTGCAATAAAGTGCGAATATGACTAAACCGCAATTGAATAGAACGTTCCGGATTCCTTCTTTGAGAGGAATGCGCATAGGCGAAAGGGTTCATTCCCAATCGATATGGACCCTTCCGCGCCCTGCTTGCGGGCTGAAATGTCGATCCGAAATACATGATCCGCTTCCTCAGCCCAGCCGCGTTATCCGGAATCGAATCGTTAGGAAGTGAGCGACACCAGGTGGCTTTTTCGCGACTCGTCCGAGATCTCCGCAGATTACCCAGCTCAGTCCGTGATCGAAAGCTCGTCTCCCCGGCCCGTCCGAAGCGCTCGAGAAGCACTGCTGAAGATCTTGTTCAGCGAGTCCTTGCCGGCCACTCGGTATTCCACGGTCCGTTGATGCGTAGTAGTCGGATAACTCTTCACCACTTTTTTCCACGCATCGGTGCCCGCGCGCTCCGCAGCATCCGTCATGATGCTCTGCATCTTCCCGATTGTCGCCGCGCCGATGCCCCCAGGGCCGGAAGTTACAACGGGTTCGATTGCGTAAAAGCGCACCGCAAATTGCCCGGTGGTGTCGAGGTTCACCTCCGTAACGCGCGCCGCGCCGTCGATCACGTACTCGTGGCTGCTGACCCCAAGGATGGCACCGACGATAATCTCATAGGTCCCGCCCGGAAGGTTCACACGCCAGATTGGGCGATTCGTCTGAATGGGCTGGCCTTGCTGTCCGGGCTGCTGGCCCTGCTGGCCTCCCGGAGTATTCGGGGCCTGGGCAAACGCGAGAGTGCTGGCGAGCAGGAGCGGAACGATGGCGCGCATGACAATGGAAGGAATACTGGTTTTCGTGTGGAGGAAAGCCTTGGCTCAGAGCTCGGGAGCCAAGAGTCGAAGGTCAGGCGCGGCACTTCTGTTCTTCCATTAATCCTCGACCGGCACGCGCAGTTCAGGCTGCTCCACGCGTGTCAGCTCCCAATCCCAAGGTTTCCATCCGCGTTTGCGCCAGCGCATCACAAAAGGCTCTTTCAGCGCGTTCACCTCATCGCGCGCGTACATTCCCAAGGCTCCTCCGATCCCTTTCACCACAATCTTTTGCGCGACGATCCAATCCGTCCCCTGCTGGGCTGCGCCGGAGATCTCGCCGCCAATCTCCAAGAGCAGGAACTGATCGAATACTCGGGGAGCGCGCCGGAGGACATTTGCTTTGTCATGCTCCCACGCATCGCGGTAATCCTCCGCCATCAGGCGCGCGAGCGCCGGGTAATCGCGGGATTCCAGCGCGCCGAGCAAGCGGCCTTGAGCCCGGCGCACCTGGCGCTCGGGACGGCTCCACCAAATGAGCCAAATCGCCAGCGCCAGCACCGCAATGCCCAGCAGCCGCAAAGCCTGTCTAATGTCCATTCCCATGCCCGAGCCAAAGCTGAAAGCGAACGTCGCAGCAATCCTCCGCAATCGTGAAGGCAAGATCCT
>CBHXZU010000334.1:0-6847 GCA_966125105.1 uncultured Prosthecobacter sp. | reverse complement strand
CCGCGGCGACGCAACGCGGGCAGAGTCCTTCGGGAGCTTGCGCCGGGATGCGCGCGGCGCAACGGGGGCAGGTTCTTTCGAGCGGTGTCGTCATGGAGTTTGCTGTTCTCCATTCCCCATACGGCGCGCGCCGGCTGCGTTACGAAAGTCGTGCGCGAAAGTTTTCATGCGCGTGCCAGCACGGAGATGAGGTGGCGCATTTCGGTCTCGGCCTCTTCGCAGTCGGCCACGGTTTGCGCGACCTCGTCGCGGAAGAGTTCGCGGAAACGCTTCCGCAGCCGGTGCGCGGCGACACGCGCCGCGCCTTCGGAGACGTTTAGGGCCACGCCCAAGTCCGCGTAACCGGCGCCTTCCTTGGGCGTGTCCAAAACGGATTTGAGGATCTCAAACTCCTGCTCTTTACCGGCGCCTCGGTATTCGTCGCGCAAAGCGCGCATGGCCGAATCAAGGACCGTCATGGCCCAGCGACGTTCGAACACTTCATCGGCGGCAAGTTGCGGGGCGTCTTCCGTGCACGCGAACTCGGCGGTGGAGAAATCGAGCGAAAGGTGCGTGGCCTTTCCACCGCGCTGAAGTGCATGAGCTTTGTCGCGCTCTTTCGAGAGGAAGCGCTTGAAGGCCATTTGGAGAAAGGCGCGAAACGGGCCGCGCTCGCGTTGCACGGCTTGCAGGTAGTCCTTTTCGAGCAATCGGGCGAAGAATCCCTGCGTGGCGTCTTCGGAGTCTTGCGGGGTGTAGCCGTGGCGACGCGCATAGGCGTAGAGCGCGGGCCAATAGGTCCGGCAAAGTGTATCGAGCGCTCCGTGTGGATCCGTTCCCTTCTGCGCCGCGAGCACGATGGACCAACGCGTCGTGGCGAAGAGTGTCGTCCGGGGTGAGTTCGATGGCGCGGGCATCCTAAGTGGTTCTACTCCCAATACGGCCGCGATCACAGACGTTACAAACCACGGCGTTAAATGAAACACGGCGGGCACCGCGAACACGGTGAACACGGCGGGCACGGCTATATTTCAACCGCGACGACGCCACGGGCGCGACGGGCAATGAACCGCGGCGTGCGCGGCGGACGCGGCGAGGGGAACAAAGTGGGTTATCCTGAACGAAGTGGCGAGGACCGAGCCCGAAGTGAAGGGCTCCGAACCACTCGCGAAAAACGTCTTACCCAGGGACAGCCAGCGTTCGTTTGGCAAACGCTCACACGGCCGAGTTCTGAAATTAAGAACACTCTCGTTGTTGCCACGGGGTCCTTCACTCCGCAGCTCGTTCCTCGCCACTTCGTTCAGGATGACCGACTTTTTCACCCCAAAGTTTGCAGAATCAAACGGCACGAGACGTGAGTAATTGCACGCTCCCTATCTCCCTATCCCCCGCCGCGTTCGCCGCGCACGCCGCGGTTCATTTTCCGTCGCGCCCGTCGCGTCGTCGCGGTAAAATAAATCGTCGTGTCCGCCGTGGTTTCCCTCTCGGTTTAGCGCACGCCGGGCGGGTTGAGGGTGAGGTCGACGTGGTCGGGGCGGACGGTGAGGTTGCCGAGGGTTTGCTTGAGCTTGGCTTGCTCTTCGGCATTGGCGGCGAGCGGGGCTTTCTGGAAACCGGGGAGGAGTTTGTCCCACACGATGTTTAGCTCCGCTTGCATGTCTTTGCAGTTCGCGGTGATGGCGACGACGGCGTCCTGCTCGGGGATGACGACGCAGAACTGTCCGAAGGCTCCGTCGCCACGGAAGGCGTTGTGTCGGCAGCGCCAGAATTGAAATCCGTAGCCTTGGTCCCAATCCTTCGACGGATCGCTGCCGTTTGAGACTTGTTTGGAGGTAGCCATCTCCACCCATGAGGCGGGGATGAGCTGCTTTCCATTCCACTGTCCTTTTTGCAGGTAGAGTTGGCCGAACTTCGCGATGTCTTCCGTCTTAACCTTCAATCCCCAGCCACCGACGGAGACGCCTTGAGGACTTTCCGCCCACTCCGGATTTTCAATCCCCAGCGGCTCGAACAACCGAGGCTTCAGATAATCGACCACCTTCTCCCCGGTCACCTTCTGCACGATCGCCGAGCACATGTAGGTCGCAGGCGAGTTGTATTGGAAATGCGCGCCCGGTTTATGCGGAACGGGATGCGCGAGGAAGCTCTTCACCCAAGGCGTTTCGGCAGTGAACTTCGGCTCTTCCTGGTGTCCGGTGGACATCGTGAGGAGGTCGCGCACGCGCATCATCTTGAGCTTCGCCGACTGTTCCGCGGGCAGTTCGTCCGGGAAGAACTTCGTGACCGGATCATCGATGCTCAGCTTGCCCTCGGCGACGGCCATGCCCACCGCGGTGGAAGTGAAGCTCTTGCTAAGGGAGTGGAGAATGTGCGGCTTGTCGGCGGCCTCGGGTTTCCACCAACCCTCGGCGATGACGTGTCCGTGGCGGACGAGCATGAAGCTGTGCATCGTGTCGACGTTGCGATTGGCAGTTTCGACGAAGTCGCGGATCGCCGCGGAGGAGACTCCTTGTTCTTCGGGCGTGCTGCGCGGCAGGGGCGCACCTCCGGCGAGCGTGGCGAAAGTTTGGGCGAAGAACGACGCCGCGAGCAGGGAGAGGAGTTTCATGCGAGCGCTTACATGGCGAGTGAGACGCAAGTGAGCAAGCTCAGCGCGGAAAACGAGCGAGGCATTTTTTCCACGGAGAACGCAGAGATTACGGAGGTGGTTGCAGGCCCTGAGACTGTCTCCGTGGACTCCGTTGTTATGCGGCGGTTGCGTTTTTACTCCGCGCGCTTTTCATACTCCCCCTTGATCCGTTCAAACGCGGTCCAAAATGGCGGCGGTGTGTTGCCGCTGAGTTCGGCGATCAGCATGGCGACGTGCAGATGCCAACCCGCGCTGACACCGAGTCTTTCGCGATCACTGGCGAGGCGGCGGTGGGTTAGCACGAGTTCGACGTCGTCTCCCTTGGGCGTGAGCTCGAACATGACTTCGGACTGCTCCTCCGGCGTGTCGCCTTCCCACGTGTAGCTGAGCACGCGCGGTGGTTCGCAACGCAGGATGGTGGCATCCATCGTGAAGCCGGTGTGGTGCACTTCCCGATACTTCTCGGGAGGAGTCTCGTGGGGGGCGAGTTCCGCGTGGCGGAATTGAAGTTTCACCGCGCCACCGGGGCGAAGCTCCATGGAACCGCCGGCAAACCACTTTCGGCGTTTTTCGGGATCGGTGAGATACTCCCACACCCGCTCGATCGGGCCGGGCAGCAGCCGGACGAGACGCACTTCGCCGGGCGAGGTGTTGCGGCCGGGTTTGCGATTCGCGATGGCGCGCTCGTCGCCGAGATTCGCGGAGAGGCAATCGAGCATGTTCGTCCATCCATCTTGCGTGCGATTCGCCCATTCGCGCTTGATGCCTTCCTGCGTAAGCGTGAGGACGCAGCCTTTTCCTTGTGTCTCGATCTCGACGGTGACGCGCACGAAGTCTGGGGAATACTTCGGCACGCCGAAGGTGAAGACGAGCCGCTTGGGGCGATCGATTTCGAGATACTCGCCGGTGTGCAGCACGTCTTCGCCATTGCGACGGTCGACGAAGGTCCAGTGTCCGCCGACACGGGGATCGACTTCCGCGCGCACCATTTCGCCGGTAGGAGTGGCGAAGAGCCATTTCGCGGCGAGCGCGGGATCGAGCCATGCGTCGAAGACGCGATCGGCGGGAAACGGGAAACGACGGGTGACTTGAACGACAGGTGTGGAATCAGTGCTCATAAAATTGGACGCAACGACGCCAGGGCGAAGCCGCCCCGCGCGGCGGGTGGGCTATTTCTTTTTCTTCCGGCGAAGATCGTCTTCGCGCAGCGCGCGTTCGAGCGCATCGAGTCGGCGTTCCCAAAAGCGTTTCGTCTTCGTGAGCCAGGCCTCGATTTCCTCGAGACCTTCCGGATCCAGCGAATGGATGCGGTGCTGCCCTTCGGCGCGCACGCTGACGAGCTTTGCCTCGCGGAGCACTTTCAAGTGCTGCGAGATCGCCGGCGCGGTCATGTCGAACTCATCGACGATTTCCCCCGCGGTCCGATCACGCAACGCGAGCATCTCGACGATGCGGCGTCGGGTCGGGTCGGCGAGTGCGGCGAATGTCTGCACGGTGCCGAAATTAAACCGGGCGCTTAATTAAGCAAGAACTTAATGAATGGGCGTCGAGGCGTCGTGTTGACTTGTAATTCCGATCAATCGTATTGCGCAGCCCGATCCTTCCGCTTCCACAACATGCAGAGGAACCCAAGTGGGAGGGCGATCGTGTAGACGCTCGTTACGAATAGAATCTTCATTCCTGGCTGGGGAGGGGACGATTGGGTGTGGCGGAAGCAGATGCAGGACCTGAGTGTGTTGCGAAAAAGTAGTGTCGCAATCCGTTCCGGCCGAGATTCGCGTTCCCTCGGGTGTGCTGAGGTAAAACCCTCTCATTGAGAGGGAAAACCTCATGTGAAGATTGCGGACACGTTGTATTGAGTTCCCGACACCATGTACAAATCTGCGGACACGGTGTTTTTCACAGCGGACACATTGTTTATTTTGCAAACACGCTGTTTTTTTCGCCCACACGGTTGGTGTGGCACGCGACACGATGTTTTAAAAACCGGACACGGTGTTTTTAAACGCGGACACGTTGTAAATTTACGAAACACGGTGGTTTGAGAGCTGCCGGCGTGGTGTGCGAAGGTTGCGGCGGCGCGCAAAGACGATGCGACGTTGATTCAATCTCACCCGGCGCGCTGCGCGCGGTTAATCCGAGTGGAAAATAGCAAACTGCCGCGGGTGGAAAGGATGCGGCGGGGGTTGGGGCGAATCATCCGTTGCGATTGCAAGAAACTCGCCGGATTTCTCAGCGGAACGGCAGCCGAATCCTTTCTTCAAGGCTCGCGGACTCATTTTTCGGAAGTTCCGAACAGGACGCTTAGCGCAGGATGGTGACCTTGGTTCCGACGCGAGCGGCTTGGTAGAACTGACGCGCTTTCCAGTAGGAAAGCCGAACACAGCCGTGAGAGGCCGGGTAGCCGGGAAGATGACCGGCGTGCAAGCCGTAGCCGGGTTTGAATTGAAGGAAAAATGGCATCGGGGCGCCGAGCAGGTGGGTGCCGGGCGGGCGCGGCGTTTTGCGCACATCCACGTTGGGACGAACGACGTCGCCGTCCCGATTCACATAGTCGCCGTAGAGGCTGGAGCGGTGGTCCTCGTCTTTGCGTTGCACGCGAAAGGTGCCGATCGGCGTGCCGTAGCCTTCCCGGCCGGTGGAGACTCGCGTGGTGGTTACGACATTTCCCCCGCGCAGGAGCGTGGCTTCCTGCCGGTGCAACCGGATGACGATCGAGGCTTTGCCAGTGTGTGGTGAGGGGATGTGCGCCGTCACCATGTCGGTCACGGTGTTGCAACCCGTGAGCGTGACGACGGCGAGGAGAAGGGCGAGCCAATGCAGTGCAGGGCGAATCACGCGGTCAAAGGCCGAAAGTTCCGCTCTCTTGGCGACACCGACTGCACTCCGCGTAGCAATTCGATAACACGGCCCGACGCAGGAGATCCGCTCTCCCATTCCGTCTGCGTTGCGAATCAACCAACTCGGCCGCGACTTCCCCACGAAGTGGCGGCCCGAATTGTTTCGCTTCTCGCGCCTACTTCACCGCCCAGCCGGCAGCGAGCCACAGCTTCATCGCGGACCACGCAATCAATGCGGTGATCGGCAGGGTGAGCACCCAGGCGATGAGAATGCGTCCGATCACGGGAAGGTTCAGGGCGTTCCAGCGCTTGGCGCAACCGACCCCCATGATGCTGGTGGTGATGGCGTGCGTGGTGGAGACGGGCATGCCGAAGCTGGCGGCGCTGACTAGCACGGTAGCCGCGGTGGTCTCGGCGGCAAAGCCGTGCACCGGCTGCAACTTCACCATTTTGTGCCCCATGGTTTTGATGATCTTCCAGCCGCCGGCCGCGGTGCCTGCGCACATGGTGAGCGCGCAGGTGACCTTGATCCACATCGGGATGTGATCACTCTTTGCGCCCAAGTCATGGATCCGCAGGAAGCCGAGCCAGTCGGGTAACCCGGTGAGCACGCCAGCTTTCGTGGCGCCGACGAGTGCGAGGGCAATGATGCCCATGGTTTTCTGCGCGTCAGCCTGACCGTGGCTAAAGCCCATGAAGCCCGCGCTGGCGATCTGTGCTTTTCCAAAGACTGCGCCCACGGTGGCGGGACGGGCTTTCATGAGGAGGGCGTAGAGTGTGGTCATCACGAGATACCCGACGACCAAGCCTGCGATGGGCGAGAGGATCATGGGGATGATCACTTTATAGAGCACGCCACCTTGATCCTTCAGCGGCGCGCCTTCCTTAACCTGTTCCCAGATTACCGCGGACCAGGGAGAGACATCGGCCGGGAGGACCGACGCGGCGCTAGCGAGGGTGGCGCCGACGAGTCCACCCACGAGCGCGTGCGTGGAAGATGACGGCAGCCCGAACCACCAGGTGAGCAGGTTCCAGATGATGCCGCCGAGCAGCGCGCAAACGATGGTGCCGCTGCTGACGAACTCGGCGTGGACCAATCCGGAAGAGATGGTTTTGGCGACCGCGACGCCGACGAGCGCGCCGGCGAGATTGGTGACGGCGGCGAGGCCGATCGCCATGCGCGGTGTGAGAACTTTAGTGGAGACGACCGTGGCGATGGAGTTCGCGGTGTCGTGAAAGCCGTTGATGTACTCGAAGACGAGCGCCACCAGGACGACGATGAAGACGAGTGTCATGACGGCGGCTCAGGAGTTCTTGAGAACAATCTGGAACACCGCATTGCCAACGTCGCGGCAGCGGTCGGTCGCTTTTTCCAGGAGGTCGTAGAGATCCTTCCAAT
>CBHXZU010000333.1:0-6855 GCA_966125105.1 uncultured Prosthecobacter sp. | reverse complement strand
CACGACCCCGAGGGTGCCGAGTGGATGGGCGGCGACGGCATCTTTGCGTTGCCGGCCTACGATGGCGTTGTGCTCCCCCATCACAGCCATCGTCGTCATGGCAGGACCCGGCTCCAGCGGATTGGGCGGAAGCTTCAGCGGAGCAGCGGCGTAGATTGCGTCTACCAGCAGCGGCGTGGGCAGGAAGCAATCGAGCCGATCGGCAATCTCTTGCGCAGCCGAGGGACGCAATGGAGCGAGGAAAAAGTCGTCGTCACTGCCGACCGCGAGGTAGTCGGGTGTGGCGAAGACCTTTGCCGCAACGTCCTTATCATCGATGCTCTTGCGCAGGTCGACCGGGCAGAGATTGCGCAGAAATGCCGGAACGTTTCCCGCGAGAACCTCCTCGACGATCACCTCCTCGCGCTCCGCGATCGGTGATGCCTTTAACCGCTCGAGGAGCACGCTTCCGACCGGGGCATCGGGCGCTCGTGCCGGCAGCGGCAGGACCTCGGCGGCGAGCAGGTTCGCCAATTGCGCGAGCAACAACAGGATGAGCTGCGGGCACTTCATAGCGGCGCGCGAAGCACATCGCGCGGCGCGGGCCGGGTCAAGGGTTGGCAGGGCACGAGATAGTGACCGCATTGGAGAAGGTATCGGTTGCAATTCGCGAACTTCGTTAGCCTTACGGCTCGGATGGCCGGGACGCGTGGCCACAGAAAACTCCCACCGGCTGAACGCGGAGCCTGCTTGGAAAGCCTGTGTCCCTCGGCGCAAAGGGCGTCGCTGCCGTCGCGGGCTCCGTACTTATCCCTGCGAAGCTTCCGTAGTTACCACGGACCGGGTTGGCACTCGTGCAGCTAACCTCAGGGGGCGTGCAGAAAGCTTCCCGCCTTCATAATTTGTGTGCTGATCGCGCCCTCCGCGCGTCCGGCGCGCGCCATCGCCCCGGGGAGGTCTCGGACGACGGAGCGGCAACTTTCTGTTTTGAAGGCACCTGGAAACAAACGTGGACTGGTCGATGAAACGCATCTTCGCCGCCGCGACTGTTGTAGTGCTTGGCGTCATCTGCATTGCCCGCATCAGCCCACTTGTCGCAGGGAATGCCGAAACTCGCTTCTCGAAGGGCGCAGCGCGTGACCGGGAACCGATTCGCTCCATTTCACGGCAACTGGCGGCAAACCCGGAAAAGGTGGCGCTCGGCAAGGAGCTCTTTCACGACACGCGACTCTCAGGTGACGGCAGCGTTGCTTGCGCATCGTGCCACGACCTCGCCCTCGGTGGCACCGATCGAGAAAAATACTCAATCGGAATCAAGGGACGCGTGGGCGAAATTAACGCGCCGACCGTATTCAATTGCGCTGGCAACTTCAGGCAGTTCTGGGACGGAAGAGCCGCGACGCTGGAAGAGCAACTCGACGGTCCAATCCTCTCCAAGACAGAAATGGGCAACACTTGGGATGCGGTAATCTCCACGTTGCGTTGCATCCCGGAATACGCGTCCGCCTTTCGTTCCATTTATTCCGATGATATCCAGCCGGCGCATGTGAAGGATGCGCTCGCCGAGTTCGAGCGTTCACTCGCGACGCCAAACTCGAGATTCGATAAATTTCTGCAGGGCGATGAAAAAGCCCTCACCGTCGACGAGAAGATTGGCTACCAGAAGTTCAATTCATATGGCTGCGTGAGCTGCCACCAAGGCGTGAACGTCGGCGGCAACATGTTTGCGACGCTCGGCACGATGGATGACTACTTCGCAGACCGCGGCGACATCACAAAGGCCGACTACGGCCGGTTCAACGTGACGGGCAAAGAGGAAGATCGGCACGTCTTCAAAGTGCCGAGCCTGCGTAACGTGGCGCTCACGGCGCCGTATCTCCACGATGGCAATGCGAAGACGTTGGACCGCGCGGTTTCCATCATGGGCCGTTATCAACTTGGCCGGCAGATCCCTCCGGGCGATGTCGAAGAAATCGTGAAGTTCCTCAAGACGCTTACGGGGGAATACGAAGGGAAACCATTGTGAGACCCTCGATGAAATACTCACTTGCGGCGATCCCGTTGATCGCCGGGATTATCTTCCTCTATGCGTGGATGAGCCGCGCGCGTTCAGAGGAACACCAGCAGTTCGAGCGGAACGTGCGAAAGGTTCAATTGCTCGACGCGACATTGAACCAGGACTTGCTGAAGAACCGGCTGACCCTGCTCGAGAATTACGATCGCCTCCCCAGCCATCTCAATGAGATGCGCAATACGGTCCAGGAACTCAGTCACATCCCGGGCTACATCCAGGAGCCCGTTCAGGGATTGATAGCGTCGAAGATTTCACAAATTGAAGCCCTCCTCGGTGAGAAGGAGCAATTGCAGGAGCGCTTCAAGTCGCAGAATGCGGTTCTCAACAACTCACTGAGTTATCTTTCCAAGGGAGGCTCGGACGCCCTCCGCGGCAGCGCTTCGAGGCAAACGGACGCCGAGTTGCACGATCTCCTCGATCCCGCGCTTCGCCAGGTATTCGTGTTTGGCTTCAAGTGTTCGCCTGAAAACAAAGCTGACCTCGAGAACGCGTTGAACGCGCTGACGGAATGGCGAGACCGCAATCCGCAGCACCAGTCCGCCACTGAGGTCCGGAACCTCGCCACCCACGTGAAATCCATTCTCACGCGGGCGCCCGAAGTCGACGCCCTGCTGAGCAAGTTGGTTTCCGTGCCAATTACGCCTTTGGCAGAAGAAGCATTGGACGCGTATTACGCGGCGTTTGGAAAGGCCATGGCGAGCGCGGAACAGATGCGATTCGCGCTCTACTGCCTTTGCGGGTTGCTCGCGGCTGGCATCGCTTACGCCCTGTTCGCGCTGAATCTCTCCAATCGCAACCTGGAGAAGAGAGTCTCGGAAAGAACGAGCGCCCTTTCGCGCAAAAATGAGGAATTGCAGACCGAGATCGCCGAACGCCAGCAAGCGGAGAAGCGACTGGCAGAGCAAGAGCGCCGCATCCGCACCATCCTGGACTCGGAACCCGAGTGCGTGAAGCTCATTGCTCCGGATGGCAGCCTGCTCGAGATGAACCCCGCGGGTTTGGAAATGATCGAAGTGGACCGACTGGATGCCGTCGTCGGTCAAAAGGTGTTGGGTATCGTGCATCCGAAGTACCGCGCGGCATTCCAGGAACTCCACGAAGCAGTTTGCCGCGGCGAATCCAGGACCCTCCAATTTCAAATAGTCGGCATGAAGGGCACGACGCGCTGGCTCGAAACCCATGCCTGCCCACTGAGAAACGCCGAAAACGAAATCATCGCGCACCTCGGGGTCACCCGCGACATCAGCGTCCAAAAACAAGGTGAGGCGCAATTGGCCTATGAGCGGCATTTGCTTCGGACCCTCATGGAAAACTGCCCGGACCAAATCTACTTCAAAGACCTGGACTCTCGGTTCATCCAGTGCAGCCGCGCATTGGTCGAACGCTTCCAGGCAGCTTCCGCGGATGAACTCGTAGGCAAAACCGACGCCGACTTTTTTGGGGCCGCTCACGCTCGCGAGGCGCTGGAGGACGAAGCGCAAATCATTCGCACCGGGGTTCCAATCGTGGCCAAGATCGAGCGTGAGGTTTGGAAGGACAACCCCGGCAAGGTTACGTGGGCCCTGACAACGAAGATGCCGCTCAGGGACTGCGACGGTGTCATCATCGGAACGATCGGAATTTCAAAAGACATCTCCGCGATCAAGGAGGCGGAAATGAAGGTCGAGGAGGCAAACAAGCAACTGCTCCAGACTTCCCGGCAGGCTGGAATGGCGGAAGTCGCGACGAGCGTGCTGCACAACGTGGGCAACGTGCTCAACAGCGTGAATGTCTCCTGCTCCGTGATTTCATCAACGGTGCGCCAATCGAGCACCGAGCTGGTGGTGAAAATCGCCGAGCTCTTCCGCGAGCGCGCGGAAAACCTGGGAGAGTTCCTAACCAGCGATCAACGCGGGCAGAAGATTCCCGAATTCCTCGGCAAGGTGGCCGATCGGATTACGAAGGAGCAGTCCACGGTGATCGAAGAGCTCACTCAGCTCACCGAACACATCGGCCACATCAAGGAGATCGTCGCCATGCAGCAGAGCTACGGCAAAATCTCGGGCGTCACTGAGCTCGTGCATGTCACCGAGCTCGTCGAGGACAGCTTGCGGATGAACGCCGGAGCACTCACGCGCCACGAGGTGAAGGCCATGCGCGACTTCTCGGAAGTTCCGCAAATCAGCGTCGAGAAGCACAAGGTGCTGCAAATCCTGGTGAACCTCATTCGCAATGCGAAATATGCCTGTGACGAGTCGGGACGCTCAGACAAGCAGATGATCCTCCGCGTTGCTGGGGCCAATGACCGGGTTCGCATCTCCGTCATCGACAACGGCATTGGCATCCGGGCGGAGAACCTGACGAAGATTTTCAACCACGGCTTCACCACGCGCAAAGACGGTCATGGATTCGGCCTGCATAGTGCAGCGCTCGCCGCGCAGGAACTCGGCGGCCGGTTAAGCGTGCATAGCGACGGCGAAGGAAAAGGCGCCGCATTTACTTTGGAACTCCCACTTCAATCTCCAGTCCACAACTAAGCATGTCCGTAAAGCCTCCAACACCGCCCTACGGCCTAGGGCCGCAAAGTTTGAATCTGAAGCAGAACCGTCGAGTTCTCGTCATCGACGACAATCCGGCGATTCACGAAGACTTTCGAAAGATCCTCACGACGGATGCCGCAGTCTCCGATCTTGCGATGGAGGCGGCGGAAATCTTTCAGCAGGAAGCTGGAGAGATTCTTGGCAGAGCGAGCGCCAAGTCGATGCGCAGCAACTTCGAGATGAGTTTCGCGTCTCAAGGCGCCGAGGCTCGCGACCTCGTCAAGGCAGCAGTCGCCAAGGGTCAGCGGTTTTCGCTCGTGTTTACCGACATGCGGATGCCTCCTGGCTGGGACGGCCTGGAGACCGCTCTTCGGCTCTGGGAGGTGGACCCGGACCTGCAGATCGTGATTTGCACGGCGTACTCGGATAAGTCCTGGGAGGAGATGATGGAAAAGATCGGCAACCCCGAACGGGTGCTGATCCTGAAGAAGCCCTTCGACACAATCGAGGTGCTGCAACTCGCGCACGCGCTCACTGAGAAGTGGTCACTGCTGCAATCCGCGCGTCACAATATGCGCGACCTGGAGCTCACGGTGAAGCTGCGCACCTGCGAACTCGAGGAAGCGCATGATGAACTGCAGAAGAGCGAGCGTCGTTACCGCATGCTGAGCGCATCGGCGCCGATCGGAATCTTTGAGACGGACGCCGCCGGGCAATGCACGTTCGTAAATCCGGAATGGGAGCGAATCGCCGGCATTTCGTTCACGGAAGCGCTTGGCGACGGGTGGATGAAGGTGCTGCATCCTGAGGATAGGGCGAAGAATTGCGAGGAATGGGCGCTCGCCGTTCATGGACAACGCGGATTCGACGGAGAGGTGCGCTTTTGCCGTCCTGACGGAGAAACCCGGTGGATCTATGCGCGGGGTGTCGTCGTCCATTCAGAATCCGGAAGCGTTTCCGGATACGTCGGAACGGCTGAGGACATCACCGACCGCAAGAAGGTCGAAGTGGAAATCGCCCGCGCCCGCGACGCAGCATTGGAGTCGGCGGAATTCAAAGCGCGCTTCCTGGCGAATATGAGCCATGAGATTCGCACGCCGATGAATGGCATCATCGGCATGACCGAGCTCGCGCTCGAAACGGAACTCACGCAGGAGCAGCGCGAGTATTTGAACATGACCAAGATGTCGGCGCAGTCGCTGCTCGGGTTGATCAACGACATTCTCGACTTCTCGAAGATCGAAGCCGGCAAGCTTCACCTGGAATCGGTGCCCTTTGGCTTGAGGGAATGCATCTCCGGCATATTGAAGCCGCTTGGATTGCGAGCGGACCAAAAAGGCCTGGAGCTAACGGCAGATATCCCCGCAACGGTGCCGGATAACATCATCGGCGATCCGCTCCGCGTGCGCCAGATCCTGATCAACCTTACGGACAACGCGATCAAGTTCACCCACGAGGGGGAAGTCACGGTCCAGGTCAGCGTCGAGGAGTCGGGAACGGAGGAGCAGGTTCTCCATTTCGCCGTTATCGACAGCGGAATCGGAATCCCGCCGGAGAAACAGCAGCACATTTTCGAGGCGTTCTCACAAGCGGACGACTCGACCACGCGCCGCTACGGCGGCACAGGCCTCGGGCTCGCCATCGCTGGTGAATTGGTCCGGAAAATGGGCGGCCGGCTCTGGGTGGAAAGCGAAGTCGGAAAAGGCACCACGTTTCATTTCACGGCGCGTCTCCGGATGGCGGGAACAGGAGCGCGTGAAATGCGCGCGGAGGACGCCAAGGCCCTGGCTGAATTGAAGACGCTGGTTATCGAGGACAACGAGTCGACCGGCCGAATCCTCCGAGAATTGCTGCTCTCCTGGGGCGTTCATGCCACGGTCGCGACCACTGGAGAGTCTGCAGCCCAAGCCATTGCCCGGGCGGTCTGCGAAGGAAGTCCCTATTCCCACGTCCTGCTGGATGCGACAATCCCTGCATCGGGCGGCCTGTTATTTGTGCAGCAAATCAAGCGCGAGTTTGCCGGGGTCGTCATCATGATGGTGCCTTCGTCCACGCCGAGCGGAGTTCGGCAGCGCTACCAGGAACTCGGGATCAATCGCTTCATCACCAAGCCTGTTTCGCACGCGGAGTTGCTGGACGCATTACTTGCCGGGGTCTGCGGGCTGGCCACGCAGCAGGAACGCGCAGCGGCGCCCTCCGACGATGCCGCCGTGACGAGTTTGCGCATCTTGCTGGCGGAAGACAACGTGGTGAACCAGGCGCTTGCGACGACCCTTCTTGAAA
>CBHXZU010000332.1:0-6867 GCA_966125105.1 uncultured Prosthecobacter sp. | reverse complement strand
CCCGCTCCTCGCGCAGGACATCAACCCCGCAGGTGAACGATTCCCTTCGATCGCTTTGCCAAAGACGGCGAAGGCAGGCGCAGTCGCCGCCGCGCTGGGTGACAACCTTCCAGCCGTGGCCAAGTGGTATGGAATGGCAGAGGCAGACCTCCGGGCGGCCATTCAGCGCGATCGGTCCCTGATGGTGGATCGGACTGGGCGTTTGGCGTATGTCTGCGCCGGCCTCGTGCCGGCGGACGGTGTGGAGGTGAATAAGGCGGAAGAAGCCAACCCGCAGCCGATTAACTACCCGCTTTCAGAAACGTTCCTATTACACAGCCGGCCGAACGCCGTCCGGAAGATCTACCTCGACTTCAACGGGCACACGACAAGCGGCACGATTTGGAACAATAACTTCACCGGCGGAGCCAATTTCACCACACCCGCCTTCGATTCCGACGGGAATCCTGCGGCATTCAGCAATTCGGAGCTCCAGCGAATCCAAAACATCTGGAAGCGCGTCGCGGAGGATTTCTCGCCGTATGAAGTGGATGTGACTACGGAAGATCCGGGCGTCGAGGCGCTGCGCCGTACTCCGGCGGGGGATAATGCATACGGCGTTCGCGTCTGTATCGGCGGCAGCAGCTACGACTGGTATGGTGCCGGTGCCGGGGGGGTGGCTTATTTAGGATCATTCAATTGGGATTCCGACACACCGTGCTTCGTTTTCCCCGAGCAGTTGGGCGCCGGCAACGAGGGCTATACTGCCGAAGCGACGAGTCATGAGGTCGGGCACACGCTCGGCTTGAGCCACGATGGCCAGACGAATGGCACCGAGTATTACGCGGGCCATGGCAACTGGGCGCCGATCATGGGTGTGGGTTACGGCAAGACCATCGTCCAATGGAGCAAGGGAGAGTATTCGCTCGCCAGCAACAAACAGGACGACACCACGGTGATGCAGAACTTCGGCGCGCCGCTGCGCGCGGACGAGGCTGGCGATAACAGCGCGACCGCCGCAGGCATGACGGATTTTTCGACTCCGATGACGGGCATCATCGCTACCCGGGCCGACCGGGATTTCTATGCCTTCAGCACGTTGGCGGGTCCGGTGACCTTTAGCGTTACTTCCCCGGCTGTTTCACCGGATCTCGATGTGCTGTTAACGCTGTATGATGCTTCAGGAAACTCGGTGGCTACCAGCGATCCGGGCACGCTGAGCGCAACGCTCGACGCGACAGTTCCGGCAGGGACGTATTACCTTGCGATTGAGGGCACAGCGCCCGGTGATCCGGTGACGAGTTACAACGATTACGGCAGCCTCGGCCAATACGAACTAACCGGGCTTTATCAATCTGATGCGGAGAACTATGTCTCTGTAGTCGCAACGGATGCAGAGGCTGCAGAGACGGCAAAGTTTGTGCCTCCCAATACCGGCACGTTCACCTTCAGCCGGCTGGTGGTAAATCCCACGCCGCTCGTGATTCCATTCACGATCAGCGGCACGGCGACAAACGGGGTCGATTACACGATGTCCACAACGGTCACGATTCCTGCCTCGCAACGTTCCGCCACGCTCACCGTATCGCCAAACGATGACTCCGTGGGCGACGGGACCGAGACGGTAACGGTCACTCTCTCGCCGACCGGCAGCTACAAGCTCGCTCCGGCGAACGAGGCAACGGTGTCCATTCGCGACGACGATCTTCCCCGCGTGGCGATCGCGGTCGCGACGACGCAGATTTCCGAAAACGATGCGACGCCGTTGAAGTTGACGGTATACCGCGATTCGGCCGCCCCGACGCCGCTCAACGTGAACCTTGAAGTTTCAGGGGATGCGGTGCCCGGCGTGAATTATGTGGCCATTCCGACCTCGATCACCATCGCGGAAAATGAGGCGAGCCACGACATCCTGCTCCGTCCGAATGACGATGACGTCTATAATCCGACACGCACTGTCGTCGTGTCGGTGATTGCCGATCCTGAGTATGAACCCTCGCAGTTTTCCGGCACGCAAACGATCCGCATTCTGAACGAGGAGCCGATTCCTGACGGCAAGATCCCGTCTGTGACGATTGCGAGCCCAAAGGCGAACCAGCGATTCAACGCTCCGGTGGCATCGGTGATCGCGACGGGATCGGCGAAGGACAACGTTGCGGTGACTGCGGTGAAATACCGGTTGAATGGCGGCCTCTGGCTGAATGCGGCTTTGGATCAGGGCACGTGGAGCGCTGACGTGACCTCCCAGTTGATTGTGGGAGACAACGTGCTCGAGGCGCGCGGTGAGGATGACGATTCCAACTTCTCACCAATCGCGGCAGTGCATTTCGCCCTGGTCCAGATGCGCAATGTCGATGTGACGGTCTCCGGCCCCGGCGTCGTCACGCCTGCCACTCGCACCTTCGAAGCGACCCGCCCTTACGTGCTCAAAGCAATTCCGCAGCCTGGGAAAATCTTCGCCGGCTGGACGGGCGACATGACTGGTTCCACCAGGGTGCTTTCGTTCATCATGCCGGATGCCGACGTGCAGCTGACAGCGACGTTCGTGGACAATCCTTTCTCGCCGGGTGTGGTCGGCAAATATAACGGCTTGGTCCGTGGTGCCTCCGCCGTGGCGACGGAGACCACCGGCATGGTTTCGCTTTCCGTCACTCCGACCGGCGTTACCACCGGCAAGCTGTGGATTGACGGCAAGCAGTATCCCTTGAAGGGAGAGTTTAGCGGGGCAGGGCGCCTCGACACGCTCATCGCGGTGAAGAAGCAGGCGCCGATGCAGGTGACGCTCTTCCTCGATCTGAATCCAAACGGCACGCAGAGCATCACTGGGACGGTTTCGACTCCTGCGGGTGTTGCCAGTGTGCAGGCTTCGCGCGCTCCGTACGATGCGAAGAAAAACCCGCTCCCGGCTGAGTTCGCTCGCAGCTACTCGTTTTACCTGCCGCAGGTTGCAAACGCCGCGGCCGTCGTTCCGCTCCCGAAGGGGTATGGCTTCGGCACGTTGAGCATCAGCACGGGAGGCGTTGTGAAATGGGCGGGCACACTCAACGACGGCACACCTGTTGCGCAGTCGACTTGCTTCGATGGTCTGCACCGCTGGCCGCTCTATGCTTCGCTCTACAAATCGCGGGGCTTCATCTCCGGCGATGTGGTGCACAATCCCGCCGCGACTGAATCGGACCTGAGTTCTTCGGTAAACTGGGTGAAGCTCGCCAATCCCAAGGATAAGTTCTTCCCGGACGGCTTTGCGGTCACGAGCCAGGAACTCCTGGGTGTCGACTATACCGCGCCTGCTCGTGGGCAAATCGTGATGGCCGGCCTCGAAACGGCCAGTCCGCTGAAGCTGAAAGACAGGAACCTTCTTCCTGCGGGTTTATCCGGCACGGTCACATTCTCTGCCACTAATGCGATCACGGTCACTTCGAATGCGGAAAAGCTAAAGCTCTCGCTGACCGCGAAGACCGGCACTCTAAGTGGAAGCTTCGTCTTCCCAGTCACCCGCAAAGTAACGCCAATCAAAGGCGTGATCCTGCAGGGCAAGATCGGTATGGGCGTGGGATTCTTCCCTGGCAGCACGCCGTATAACAGCACGCTGCAAACCGGCCGCCTCGAGTTCGCGCCAGTGGTCCCGTGACAATGTCGGGTGCAATGGCAGGTCGGCTGTTCGGTCGTCCCGAGATCATAGAGCAGCCGCCAAAAGTCATTTCCGGTTAGCGCGGTTTCGAGCCGGCAAAAAAGTCGGTCATCTTAACCTTCAGCGACGGAAGGACCCCAAGCCATTCACGCGCGACTCCTTAACCGGAAACTTCTGTTGGCAGATGCTCTAAGCGCCTGAGGGTTTCACGATTGCCTGCAAGCTCGTTTCAAGCAGGTCTGACGATCCATGCCTCCTTTGCGCCATGTTGAGCCGAGCCGAAAAGGTCCCCGTAGCTTGAAATGACTACCCCTCGTCGCGCAACGATGGGCCGGAAAAACAGTTTTGCTCCTCAAAAGGAGTCTCCTGACGTGAAGCAAAAGACTTTTTCTCCGCGAAAGTGGTCCCGCTACGTTAAGCAAAACACTTTTTCGGGTCGGAAATAGTCGTCATGCGTTAACCAAAAGACTTTTTCCGGTCCAACTCTCCCTCCACACGTGAAGCAAAAGACTTTTTCTCGGTGAAAGCAGTCGCCTCGGGCTAAGCAAAAGGCTTTTTGCGATCGAAAGTAGTTTCGCTGCATTAAGCAAAAGGCTTTTTTCGGGTCGCTGGAGCCAGCCGATTTAAATGGGTGCCCCTCGTCCTGTGCAGCTACCCCAGCTATCTCCCTTTCACCCACTCGCCAATCGCTCGCGACATCTCGCTGATCAGCTTCTCTCCATCGACCGGCTTGGTGTCCTCGCCTGCGGCAATCACCGGGACAGCGATGAAGCGCTTTCCACTCGCGGCCGTGTCGTCCACACACGCCACCTCCAACGCGTAGCGGGAAATCACTCCGCATTTGTGGAAGAACCGCGCTTGCGGAAATGAAACGTTGAAGCCGTTCTCCCACGCTGCCGGACCGCTATCTTTCACCTTGGTTTCCAATCCGGTGAGTCCATCGCCACCGTGCCGCAGAAATTCGAGCTGCTCGGGTGTGAGCCGATACTGATCGCTCGCCGGGATGTGCTCGGCGAATAACACACGGCGCATGCATTCGCCGAGTTCCCGCGGGCTGGTGACATTTCCGGTGCGCGCGTCGATGACTGTGCAACCGCGTTCCTGCGCGTAAAAGCGCCCGCTCCAGGCGTGCTCGAACGTGGTTTCGCGGCCGTCGGCAGCACGAAGCGAAATGCGTTGCGGCTCTTCACGCGTGTATCCGTAAGGCCGCCCGAGCACGTAACCGCGCATCAATGCCGAATGAGGGAAGCCGCGCTCAGGCGTGAGGAATTGCGTGTTGATTCGATCGATCCCCACCATCCGCAACAACAGAGTATAGTCCTCGTTCGAGGAGCGCCGAAAGACTTCGCTCAGCATCTCCCGCGCGGACCGCGCGCAATCCAGCACCCACCGGCCATCGCGCTCGCCATGCTCGAAGGTGACAATCGTATCGAGCGGGAAGCCCTTTTCATTCAGCAACTCCAGCGCGGCGACCGCCGTGTAGAGTTTGATCGTGCTCGCTGGCCAGAAATCTGTCGCGCTGCCGGTATCCGCAAAGTCGATCCACTCAAACGCGGTCGTCCCGTTTTCCTGCGGGGTCACCATGCAAATCGTCGCCCATTTTTTGATTCCCGGGGCTACGCGCTCAATCGCGGCGTCCAGTTCAGGAGAACCAGCGCGCGCGGCGCAATGAGCGAGCGCGAGCGAGACCAGGAGACGGAAAGGGCGCATGGGTGAAGTAATGCGGAGCGGGGCGAAGACTGCAATCCGTTGCTGGAAGGCGAGGAAATGGCACGGCGGATCGGCGCAGTCAATATTCCTAGTCATCGCAAGGTTAGCTGCGTCACAGCAACTTAACGCATGCTAGCTGGACAAAGTGCCGCCGTGCCTTGACGCTTTCCGCCCGGACATCCCCATGACAACGCCGCAGCCTAACATCTGCAGGTTGTGGAAAGAAGCGCGCGCGATCACGCGCATTGCGCCTCCGCGGGGTGTCGTCCTGGCGATGGTTTTGGTCCTCGCGATCGCATCGTCGCCGATGGCGACCGCATCTGAACCGAGGCCGATCCTCGATTTCGAACGGTCGGGTCTCAATTGGACCGTCGAGTTCGTTCTCCGCGCATTGTCGGACCCGTTCCTCGGCCATTCCGGCGATGCCGCCATGCACCTTGGAACGTTTTTGCGCGAGCATCCGCGCGTCGCGGCCGGAGTTTTCGCAGCGATCCTGTTGCAAGGCGTCCTCATTGCCGGCCTGCTCATCCAGCGGCATCGCCGCATGCGTTCGGAATCCGCGCTCCGCATCAGTGAAGAGCGGTATCGCGAAGTGGTGGAAAGCCAGGCGGAAATGGTCTGCCGCTTTAAGGCTGACACGACGCTGACGTTTGTGAACGCCGCATATTGCAAGTACTTTGGAAGGCGGCGCGAAGATCTCCTCGGAACCTTTTTTCTAAAACTCATCCCCGAGGAGCGCCACCCTTCCGTCCTCGAGCTGCTACAGAAAGTAATCGACTCGAGGCAGCCGCAGTCAAACGAACACGAGGTCATTCGGCCTGACGGAACGATTGGATGGATGGAGTGGGAAGACTTCGTCATTCTGAACGACCGGGGCGAAATCGAGGAACTGCAAGGGATCGGCCGCGATACCACTGCGCGGCGCCGGGCCGTGGACGCGCGGATCGAAGCCGAACGGAACCTGGTTCATGCCACACAACTCGCGCAACTAGGCGAACTCACGGCTTCCATCGCGCATGAAATCAATCAACCGCTTGGCGCCATCCTAAGCAATGCAGAGGCTGCGGAGGTTTTGTTGGATACGGGTTCCAAGGAGGAGTTGCGCGCGATCCTGGCGGACATTCGTTCGGACGATCTCCGCGCGAGCGAGATCATCCAGCGAGTGCGCGATCTCGCTTGCAAACGCCAGATCGCCGTGGGGCCGCTGCAATTGAACAAGCGAGTGCAAAATGTACTCCGCCTCGTTGCCACGGATGCGCAGAGACGGGGCGTTACGGTGACCTCCGACTTGCAGGCGGATCTCCCCGAGATCAACGGGGACCGCGTGCAGATTGAGCAAGTACTCCTGAACCTCGTCTTGAACGGCATGGAAGCGATGCGAAATACCCCCGTGGAGCGCCGCCGACTTGCCGTCAGCACACGGACCTGCGGCAGCAAAGCGGTCGAGATCAATATCGTGGACGAAGGTCATGGCATCCCGGACGACACATTGGGCCAGATCTTCGATTCCTTTTTCACCACCAATGAGAACGGACTGGGACTGGGTC
>CBHXZU010000331.1:0-6912 GCA_966125105.1 uncultured Prosthecobacter sp. | reverse complement strand
TTCCCCCAGCCCGGCCGTGTCGCTTTCCACGGCCGTCGCGGCGGCGAACGAATCGCTCAGCACAATTTCCGAGAATATCGCGCCTGTCGCGGAAGGCCGCACGACCAGGAAGCGGTTGTCGCCGCTGCGCCGAAAGATTGCCGCGCAGCTCGTGATGGCGCAGCACACGGCGGCGATTCTCACCACGTTCAACGAAGCCGACATGAGCGCGGTGATGGCGATGCGGAAATCGTTGGGCGAAGACTTCCAGAAGCAACACGGGATCAAGCTCGGCTTCATGTCGTTCTTCATCAAGGCGGTCGTTTCCGCGTTGCAGGCGGTTCCACAGATCAATGCGCGCATGGAAGGCGATGACCTCGTGCAAAATCACTTCCACGACATCGGTGTGGCAGTCGGCACCGAGCGCGGATTGGTCGTGCCGGTGATTCGCGACGCGGATCAGAAGTCGTTTGCGGATATCGAGCGCGATCTCGCGGGCTTCGCGACCAAGGCGCGCGAGGGCAAGATCACCACGGACGATCTTTCAGGGGGTGTGTTCACGATCAGCAATGGCGGCATCTACGGCAGCCTCCTCAGCACGCCGATCCTCAATCCTCCGCAAAGCGGCATCCTCGGCATGCACAAGATCCAGGAGCGCCCGATGGCGGTGAATGGACAGGTGGTCATCCGCCCGATGATGTATCTCGCGCTCAGCTACGATCACCGCGTGGTGGACGGAAAAGAGGCTGTCACTTTCCTCGTGAAGGTGAAGGACGCCATCGAGCAGCCCTCGCGGCTCTTGATCGGCGTTTAATCCCTCAGATCGGCTGGCGCGCAACGCCCGGGTCCAACCTTTCATTCAGGCGCTCGGGCAGAATTTTCGATGCGCCTGACATGACTTTCGGGGCGACCTGTACATCGCTTTCGGGCGTCGTGACATGACTTCCGGGCGAGAAAACATGACTTTCGCCCGATCTGTACAACGCTTTCGCTGCCCTGTGCATCGCTTTCGGTCGTTCTGTACATGAGATTCGGTGCCCATTACATCGCTTTCGCCCGCCCAGACATGACTTGCGCTGCGGAAAACATGGCTTTCGCTCGGAGCGACACGAGTTTCGCGCCTCAAAACACCGGCCCGTGCAGGCGATATTTGCCTTCCGACGGGCTCGGCCTCTGCGGCGATGCAAACTTCCCTGGCTCAGGAGGATGTCACCTCACTTGCCGCGCCCCTTCCCGAAGTACTTTTCGCTCCGGTAGCGTAACCACACTCGCAGCACCTGCGGGACTTTCTCCTTCTGTTCCTTGGTGAGAGTTTCGTAGAGCGCGATCGCCTTGGTCCGCTCGCCCCGGCAGGCGTCGTTGCGGTGCGCATCCCACAAGCTGCGGGCGGCCCGGATTCGCCGGCAGACTTCCTTGATCAAGGCCTCTCCCGTAAGCGCTGGCTGCTTGTCTCCGTGCATGGCGGGGATCTTCGCGTACGCCCCGCAAACGGAAAGCGAGACGTGGCGGGCGCGGCCGTGGCATCCGCCGTGCTTATACGGTCTTGCGAATACCGTGAACGATACGAACTTCCCGCTGCCGTTTCACCACAAAGACCTGCATCTCCTGAGTGTAGAGCAGGTCGGCCGGCAGCTTCGCGCCAGCCGCGCATTCATCCGGCTGTGCCTGGAACTCGGCTGTCCCACTAGGAAGGGCAAACTCAGCGCCGCAGGCGTCCTCGAGTGGCTCTTCGAGAACTATGAGATTGTGCGGTACCTGAGCGGGCTCGAGCCGCTGGCCAGCGTCGAAGGAACTCCAGCCGAAGTGTCAGGCCGCCTAAAAATGGGCAACGCCGTGATTACGCTGTTCGAGTTCGGCGAATTGCGCGCATCAGATCCTGAGGAAAAGTGGCAGCTGCGACAGGCACGCCGCAACGTGGAGCGGATGCTGGACAGATCGTAGCCACGGTTATTCAGACGCGGGCAATCGCTGGTTTGTAGAGCGCCACTCAACCTGAACGGTTTTTCAGGCCGACAGACGTCGGGACGTTAAAAAGCTGAGGCAGGCCGATCCCCGGGACTGTTCGCCACGTCTTCTCGGCTTGGCGCATCGCAATCGATTCGAATCGAAAAGCGCTTTTCAGGTTCGATGCTTAACCGCGGCGGGCGCTTCACACTTCGGCAGAAGGGCGATTTCGCAACGCTGTTCCCAGCCGTCAGTTCCGAGACGGACGATTCCGTTTGTCTAACCCAAAAACAGAATGCCAGATCCTACTGACCCCAAACATGACCCCAGTCTAAATCCCGATCCAATTACCGGCGCGCCCGGATCACACCCGCTCGGAGTGGGCGTCGGTGCTGCGGCGGCAGGCGCGACGGGCGCTGCCATCGGCACGGCCGTTGGCGGACCGATCGGAACCGCCGTGGGCGCTGTGATCGGCGCAGTGGCGGGCGGCCTCGCCGGCAAAGGCGTCGCTGAACTGATCGATCCCACAGCGGAAGACGCGTACTGGCGGGAACACCATCGCGCCCAGCCGTATGCGAGCCATCGCGAATACGACGAATGGGCAGGCGCTTACCGGACCGGTTACGAAGGTTACGGGCGGCATTACCGCGAAGGCACTCGCTTCGAAGACGTGGAGCCTGCATTGCGCAGCGATTATGAGACACGCATCGCCGCGCAAGCGGGAGACGTCGGGAGTCCCGGCGCAGTCGAGCAACGTCCGGTGATGCCGTGGGAGGAGGCGAGACCCGCCGCTCAAGCAGCGTGGGAACGCGTGCATCGAAACATCCGCCAGGAACGAGACAACAAGGCGTGATGCTTTTTTAACCGCAGTTGCGCACCGAGCCGTTCCGGATACTCTGGAACGGCTCTGTGTGCTTTTAGGAAGCTCACTCCGCGAACGTTGCGAGGATCAGCCGTTGAGCTCTTTCTTGAAGAACTCGACCGTGCGCGCCCATGCGAGTTTCGCCGCTCCCTCATCGTAGCGCGGGGTGGTGTCGTTGTGAAAACCGTGGTTGGCGGCAGGATACATATGCACGGTGTAACGGACACCTGCCTGCTTGAGCGCCGCCTCGTAGGCTGGCCAGCCTTCATTTACGCGTTGGTCGAGTTCCGCGTAATGCAATAGCAGGGGCGCGTTGATCTTAGGCACGTCGGCCGCGGCGGGTTGGCGTCCATAAAAAGGGACGGCGGCGGTGATGATTTCCGGTAGCCGCACCGCGAGCGTGTTGGCCATCAGGCCCCCAAAGCAGAAGCCCACGACCCCGACCTTTCCATTTCCCTCAGGGTGCTTGTGCAGCCACTCAGCGGCGGCGACGAAATCTTCCGTGATCTCTTCCGGCTTCCTTTTCGCCTGCATGGCTTTGCCCTGCTCGTCTTCGCCGGGATAGCCGCCCAGCGGAGTGAGCGCATCCGGCGCGAAGGCGAGGAAGCCTTCCACCGCGACGCGGCGCGCCACATCTTCGATGTAGGGATTGAGGCCGCGGTTCTCGTGAATGACCAGGACGGCTGAGAGCTTCTTCGTCGCTCCCACAGGGCGCACCAGCAGTCCCCGGATTTTTCCGCCGCCCTTCGGCGAATCGTATTCCGCGTACTCTGCCTTGATGCGCGGATCCTCCTTTGCCACCTGCGCGGCAAATGCGTAGTTCGGGCTCAATGCCTCGAGCACTGCCGCCGCGGTCAAACCGCCCACGAGGTATTGCCCCGCTCGCTCAAGGAATCCGCGGCGGGTAATTCGGCCATGCGCGTAGTCGTCGTAGAGATCGAGAACTTCCTGGCGAAAATCGGCGGCAGTTTTGCGTTCCATAGGGCCGCTCATTGTAAGGAGCTTCCCGCGTGTGGGTAGGGTTTTCGCGGCGCGACCGCGCGCCGCGCTAGGAGCGCATGGGTGCTTTTCGATCCGGCGAGTTGAGGGCATCCGATCGCGCGCGGAGAGCCGGTAAATTCTACCCGGTTCTTTGCTCTCGCGAAGGCGGAGGAGGGACCGGTGAAATTCCATCACCGACAAAAAACTATGACACGCAACCTCATCGCAGCATGCGCGTTGGCACTCGGAAGCTCATTCGCCTTGGCGGAAGATCCCGCGCTCAACGCGCCGAACACGCCGCCCGACAGCGACACCAACTACCAGCCGCAGCAGATTCAATTATTCGATTCGTCCCTGATCGAGAATACGAAGGTCACCGACAAGGACGGCAAGCACCTTGGCAAAGTGGAGCGACTCTTGATCGATTCCCTCACTGGACGGGTGCGATTTGTCATCGTCGAAGCGGACAAGGAGTGGAGCCTCAACAACCCCGAGGTGATCATCCCGTGGGGCACTCTGCAGATCGCCCCGCAGGGCGAGAAGAGCTACACCGCTCGCATCGACGCCACGCGCGACAAGCTCATGAACGCCCCGCATTTCGACAAGGCGCTCGTGCAGCAGCTCACCACCGGCGAGGCCGGCCAGCACATCTACGCCTACTGGGGAGCTACCTGGCAGGACCACACCCGCACGGGCACCGCGAAGGCGCTCGCTCCTTTGCCACCGGCAACGACTCCGGGCGCGGAACCGAATCTCGATACAACTCCGCCGACTTCGACGACGTCGACTTCACCAAGTCCGACCCCGCCCGGCGCTCCGAGCGCGCTGCCGCCACCGATCCCGGGAACGCCGCCCTCCCCGATCACGGCCACCGACGGCAGCACGGGCAATCAGTCCATTGGCAACACGGGAACGAGCGACAGTCCGAAACCGGATAGCAAGGTCGGCCAACCTGCGCCAAAGGCACCGACAACGCCGCCGAAGGAATCCGACTTATCGACCGACCCGGACCGATCCGAGGGCGGCGACGAAACTGACTAACGAAGAAGCCGAAAGATTCGGGTGAGGGAGGAACGGCGCCGGTCCGGAGTGCATGGGACCGGACCGGCGCTCGCCTCGAACGGAACCCGTCGCGCCTGCTTTTAGTACTGCTGCCGCAACTCCACGGGCTCCTGGACCTTCGCGTGCTTCGCCCGCATGCGGATGTTTAGCACTTCGACGATGAAGGAAAACGCCATCGCGAAGTAAACATAGCCCTTGGGCACATGATGGCCGAGGCCGTCGGCGACGAGGATGAAGCCGACGAGGATGAGGAATGAGAGCGCCAGCATCTTGATCGTGGGGTGGTGATTCACGAAGTCGCTGATCGATTTCGCGGCGGCGAGCATCACCATCATCGAGATGATGATCGCGAGGATCATGATCGTCATGCTGCCGTTGCCGTGACTCTCGACGGCTTTTGGAGCCAACGCGGTTTTCAGCTGCACGAGCGCATTTTCAGCACCGGCCGGGATTGTTCCGAGCGCAGCGACGAATGCATTAAGCGCGTTGTTCGCCACGGCCATTTGCGAATCCGGGTGTGCGGTCGCGGCGCCGCCGACCAAGCCGACGGCGGTGATCACCGAATCGAGAGAGAAAAGAATGTCGATCAGCACGATCGTCCAGACCACCGAGGAAAACTTCGGCGCCACCTTCGCGGACTGCTCGTGATCCGCGCCCTCCATAGAATGGTGAATCTCCTTAATACTTTTCCAGATCAGGAAGAGACCGCCGATCAGCAGGACCAGGTCCTTTCCGGATATTCCCTGCCCGAGCACGTGGAAGAGCGGATTGATCAGCTTTGTGAGCAGGAAAATCATGCTTAGCAGCATGATCCGCGTGACGAGCGCGAGCATGAGCCCGACCGTGCGCGCCTTCCCCTGCTGCTCGGCTGGCAATTTGCCCGCAAGGATCGAGATGAAGATGATATTGTCCACCCCGAGGACGATCTCCAGGACGGTGAGGGTCAGCAAACTCACCCAGGCGTTGGGGTCGGCGACCCAGTTGAACCAATCGAGCATAATAGCGCGGGGTCATTTAGCATGCGTTTCGAGTTGGCAAGTGAAACTGGCTCGACCCCGGCGACTGGCTGCGGCACTGCAGACGTCTCGATGAGCCGCCCTGCTGTATTTCTCGATCGCGACGGGACCCTGATGGAAGACCCCGGCTATGTGGGCGATCCCAACCTCGTCCGGGTTTTTCCCGGCGCGCGGGAAAATTTGCGAAGGCTCAGAAATGCCGGCTTTGACCTGGTGATCATCACCAATCAAAGCGGCATCGGGCGGGGAAAGTTCACCGAAGCGGACTTTGAAGCGGTGCAACGTCGCTTGCTCGACGATCTCGGCCCCGACCTGATCGATGCCACCTACATGTGCTCGGATATTCCCGGGGTGGAAAACAGCCGACGCAAGCCGTCGCCCGCGATGATCCTCGAAGCCGCCGTGAGCCGCGATCTCGACCTCACGCGCTCCTGGATGATTGGAGACAAGGACATTGACGTTCAGTGCGGAATTCGGGCGGGCACGAAGTCGATCCTCGTGCTGACCGGTCAGAGTGACGACGCAGCCGGGCGAGGCGCGGCGTATGTTGCAAAAAACTTGTCGGATGCAGTCGATTTCATCCTGAGCCAGCGCTGAAGCGGGCTCGCGGGAAGGCAAGCGCCGAGAGGCACGCGCCAAAGCCCGTGCGGAAGGCGTGCAGTTTCTCTTGCCGGGAATCCGCCTTCCGACGCTCGGAATTCAGATTCCCACGAGCGGAACGCAGGTTCCGATGCGCGGAATTGATCTTCTTCTGCGCTGAATTGAGATCCCGATAGGCCTCGTCCCTTCACAAATGCACGGAATCCAGTTTCCGACGTTCGGAATTTAGGTTCCGATGCGCGGAATTGTCTTCCGATTCGCGGAATCCAGCTTCCGCTGCCGGTCATTGCGCCGAAAGTGCAGCGCATTGAGCGACATCTGCACCGCTTCGGCTTCCAAACGCCCGCGCTCAAGAAGTGCGGGGTCTTTGCTCGCCCCGCAAGCGCCGTCTTGCCAGCCACGCCCGCGGACCTTTAGGAAAATCGGGTGCCAGCAAAGGTCGCCGTCGTTATCCCTGCGCGCTACGCT
>CBHXZU010000330.1:0-6913 GCA_966125105.1 uncultured Prosthecobacter sp. | reverse complement strand
GGGCCTTCTTTGCCTGCCGCGGCGGTGACCGCGACATTCACCGGGAAGTGCGGGAACTTCCCGCCATCCGGCGCAGTCGCGGGGAAGTAGAAGTGATACTCAAAGGTCTTCGTCGTGTAAGGCTCGAGGCGCACACGGCGCGAATCCGTCGCTTTGCTGCCGAGCACCGGCAGCGCGCCTTTGGGAATCTGCAGCAGCACCTCGGCTTTCACCGGGGCGCTGGTCGGATTCGTGACCACGACATTCGCGCCGTAGACCGCGCCCGTGAGAAACTCCGCGGTCACGTATTTCTCGATCTTCTCGTTCCCCTCCATGCGGTGACGATCGCCGTGGCGGAAGAAGCTCTGCGAGACGAGCAGTTTGCCCTGCGCATCCTCCGGGGCAGGCGCGGCGGCGGGTTTGACCTCCTTGTGGAAGACGACCGTGGGAGCGCCAGCCGTGAGCGTGAACTGTCCGCCTTCCGCCTTGGTCGTGTGCTTGGGAGATTCGAATGGGAGGTCGATGACCGCGAGCGCGAGCATCATCTCCGTGAAATTGCGATGCGCCTCGGCGATGTTCTTCGAAACGAATGCGCCCTGGCGTCCGTCAGCGATCCACTTGGCGTAGTCGCGCCAGAAGCCATTGATCGAAACCAGACCCGCGTTCTGATCGACGATGCGGAGCTTGTAGTAGTTGTTCTCCGCCCACTCTTTGGTCACGCCGATTTGGCGATACAGCGCGCGGTATTGTTCTCGCGCTTTCTCGAGTGATTCGCGGCCGAAGTAGGCGAAGTTTTGAGCAGCGGCTTCCGCTGGCACTGCGCCACTGGACGCAAGTGCCCGACCGCGACGCTCCAAGCGGCCGGCCAGACCTGCGAGTTCAGGAGACGCCATGCGGTCGGCCTCCGACATGGGGGCTTCGTCGGCCAGCACGCCCAACGCGTCAGTGGTGACGGCGAAGCCATCCTTCGTCTGCTTCTCGAGTTTCTTGGCGAGCTCTACACCCCCGCCAAATGCCGCTGGTCGCGCCGCGGTCGTCGGCATAGGCGCAGCCGCTGCGGGCGGCATGGGCGCTGCGCCTGGTGCGGGAATAGGTGTCGCCGGGACCGCCATAGGCTCGGCGAGTGCCAGCGCGCCGGCGCGGGCGCCTTTGAAGCGCTTCACCGCATCGTCCTCCTTGCCCTCGGCATCCATCATGCGCCCACGGAGGGCAGTCTCAAACAAGCGGTCCTCCAGTTCCGGATTTGGCGGCACCATTTCCCAGAGCTCGCGCAAATTGCGCGCTACATTCGGCCCAGCGTCTTTTATCCGCTCCGCGAGCAGGGCGCGCTCGACCACATTCAGCCGCCCGTACTCGGTCTGCTCGAGGTAACGGGCGAGATCGTTGCCCACGAGATAGTCGTCCATGAAGGTCTTGTCCTTCTTGTTGGCGAGGTAGGGCTTGATGACCTGGTCGAAGAACGCGGGATCCTTGCGGGCGAGGAAGAAGTTTAGCTCGTGGCAGGCAAACTCGCTGTATTTGGAACGCTTCTCGTCGTCCTTGAGCTTCGGCCACTGCATCACCCAGGCCAAGGCCGTAAAGTTGCCATCGGGATGCAACGTGGAGAGCAGCGAGTGCACGCCAGCGAGCGTGTCGTAGGTCTCCATCTCGCTCGTCTGGATATCCGCCAGTGTGAGCGCCTTGCCGTTTTCCAGAACGGTGATCTGTTTTTTCTCCGCGAATTTCTTCGCGGGATCGAGGTTCCGCGTGAGCCGCTGATCGGCAAACTTCGTCGCCGCTTCCGGCAGGGCGAAGGATTGCCAGACTGCATTGGCGACATCCTCCGCGTAGATCTGCACGTGCTGCCGATCGCCGAGCGCCTTGCGGTCGATCTTCACCGTGCCGTCCTCGCCCGGAAGGAGGTTGTAAATCACCGGCGAGGTGGAAGCGAGGAAGTCGAGATTGGTGTCCGCCGCGGCGCCTTGCGGCATCGATTGCGCATCGGCAGCGGCAGCCTCTGCGAGTCCTCGGCGAAGGGCTTCACCGCGTCCGCCGCGCGTGGAGCCGGCGGCTTGCCCGGCTTGCTGCGCGATTTCCTTCAAGTCGGTATCGCGCACTTCCCAGGGATTCAGCAGCAGGCCGGGTCGCGCGAGCATGTTGCCCGGGAAGATCTTTGCCGCGCGCCGCTCAAGGATGTAGCGGTATTCGTCGCCGATGGCGCGGCCGCCGGAGAAGAGATTCGGCAGTCGCGCGGGCGCACCGGACGCCGCGCCGAACCGAATGAAGTTCGCGAGTCCGGCAAAGAGTCCGCGGCCGGGTTCGAAGCGCGTCGCCGCCACGTGCACGCGGGTGAATGGCGTCACGTTCGCGAGTTTCACGGTGATGGCATTGGCATCCGCATTCACCGTGGTGATTTGCAGCGGCGCCTCCGCGCTCGCCTCGAGATTTCGGGCGGTGCCGAGATACCAGCCATTGGACGGCTTCCCGCCGCTAACCTTGATCTCGATGTCACGCTCCTGACTGCGCAGGCGCAGCGAGTAGTCGCCGGGCGCGAGGCCTTCAATCACGAGGAATCCGGCCTCGGCTTTGACCTTCGAGGATTGATCGATGGTGAAGCTTCCGGCGTTTAGTTGCAGCAGCGAGACTTCCTTGCGGAGCGCATCTGCAGCGCCGGCAGCGACGACGGATGGCGGCGCGGGGATGCGCACGGCCTGACCGGCTCCCGTGTGCACGACGCTCATCCACGCGCGCTCGAACTCATCGAACTCCCACTTTGCCTCGCGTCCATTTGGCGACTTCGCGCCGAGGCTCTTGATCCCGCCGAGCGTGCCGAGCGCGATGCGGCCCTTCTCGTCGGACTTCAGCGCGACGATCTGCGGACGATCAAAGCCGCGATGCTTCACAGTGAAGATGACTTGTTGGTCCGGGATCGGTTCGCCGTTCTTGCCGAGCAATTCGTAAACGTAGTTGCCTTCGAACTTCGAGAGATGGCCATCGTTCGTCGCCTCCGTGCGGTCGATGCCATTAATGTCCCAGGCTTTGGCCGCGGTGAGGTCGCGCTTCTCGTTTCGATTGCTCAGCACGTCGACCTTGCCCGTGAGCGTGACCGCGATCTTCGATGCGCGATCGGGCACGGCGATGTCCTGGATCAGCACCGAGCCGCCGCTGAGTTTCGGATCGCGAAACTCGCGCGTGGTGGAAATGCCATCGATCGTCGTCGTGGTGACGAGCAGCCGCGTTTCCTTCAGCAGCGCGGGATCGAGGCGCGATTCGCCTAGCAGGAGGCTGACGCGCGCCGCGAGCGTGGCGGTACGGCCGGCGAGGAGTTGCTCGCGCTCGATGTGGAATTGCGCATCGAGTTGGTAATTCTCCGCGTGATGATCGAAGCGTGTGAGATTCGCGAAAGTGCCATCCGCGCTCGCGAGCACGATCGGCTTCATGCCGGGAGCGGCGGTGAAGGGCACCGGGATCGCCTTGAAGGTTTCGTCGAAAGTGTAGCGTCGCCCGTCGAGCCACGCGACGGCGTCCGGCACGAGTTGGCCGGCTTCATCAAGAACGGTGAGCAAGTCGCCGCTTGGCCCGGTGCGTTGCAATGCTTGCCATTGCCCGACGCGAACGAGCGCGCGGCTGCTGCGTCCGCCGCCGATGAACTCGATGATCCATGCGCCGCGTTTTCCTTTCAGCGCGGGGAATTGGAATGACTGCTTCGCGCGCTTGAACGGGCCGATGTCGATGTCGCGGGTCTCCTCGCTGTTTGCGACGAGTCCGTCGAGATTCAGGTCGGTATTGAGCTGGCGCTTCTGCGTGAGGAAGAAGTTCAGCGTGTTTACCTCGTAGATCTTCACGAGGAGCTTTGGCGTGTTCTTCACGATCACTTCGAACTTCACGTCCGCATTCGGCGCGTAAAATTGCGGGTTGGTCTTCGGGAACTCGATATCGACGCGATCCTTCAATTGCTGAAATGCGGTCGGGGTAAGCAGGTAGGCCCAGCGTTCCGCGTTCCCGTGTCCGCCGACGATCAGCGCTTCTGCGAGGACGGGCTTCAGCCAGGTATCGCGCACAAACTCCACATAGGGCTCGAGCATGACTTCGCCGAGTTGGCCTGGATTGGAAGCGGCGGCGCGGTCGAACAGCGTGAGGAAGTATTCGCGCACGAGTTCTTCATCGGTGTGGATCGGCGGCGCGATGAGCAATGGCTCGGAGAACTCGGCATTCAGGTCCGCGGCGGGCTGACGCTGCGTCGTTTCCTGCAGCCAGCGCGGGTTGATGTAATGCATCTGCCGCGGGAGCTGGAGGTAAGCCTTGAAGCGCTCCGCATCGTAGATGCCCTTCTTTCGATCGTGATCGAGCCGCAGGTAGAGGACGCGCGACTTTAGCGAATTGAACGCGGGCGGCAGCGTCTGCACGTAGCCCGACACGCGATCGAGCCACGCTTCCCGTTCTGCGGCGTCGTATTCGATCTCCACGTCAGCGGATGGCGCGAGTTTGCGCAGGCGGGTGAACACGAAGTTTTGATCGGTGGAGAGAACGATCTGGTTTGTTCCCGGAAGACGGAGTTTCGCGACGGGGAACAGCTTTTCGAGCGCGTCGAGCTGCTCGAGGAGCAACGCGCGATGAATGGGGAAGCCGCCAAAGCCCGGGGAATCTTTCATCCGCAGTTCTTCCGCGATGAATTCCACGAGATTCGGAATGTCCGGCCGTTGAATGCGGGTGAGAACGGCGCGGCGTTGCTGCGGAGTGAGGGCAACCTTGTTGGCCACGAGCGATTCGAGCGCGTCGATGTTCAGGGAACTGATGTCGGCGTCATTCGCGAGTGCGTCCTTGAGGAACACATCCCGGCTGATGCGTTGCGGTTCGAGCGTCGTGGGGAGGTTCGGCTTCCGATCCCTGGCTTCCTGTTGGTGATTGAACGTCACGTGCAGGCGATCCTTGAGATACGCGAGCGTCTGCTGCGGCGTGGCGTCGTAATCGAGCAATGCCTCGCGGTTTTCGATGATGCGTCGCCGCGGATTTTCATTGGGCGAGCGCTTGCGCCATTGGTCCAGGATCTCCGCCAGCTTCGCCTCGTTTCGCGTATTCTGGTAATGCAGCGCGTGGAAGAAATAGTAGTCCTCCGAGCCCGGAACCAATTCGCCGAGAACCTTCTCGCGATCGGGCGCGAGGGCGAACTTTTCGATGTAGCCGATTTCGTTTTCCGCCCAGCTGACCACCGGCAAAACGAGCGAGGTGAAGGCGGCGAGCGCGGCGGGGAAGTAGCTGCGGGAGTTCATAAGCTTGAAAAGCGATGAGTGGAAATGTTCGGCGCGCGCCGTCGCGGGCACAAGCCAGCGGTTAGCGGCGCTCAGAAAGGGATACGGCCGAATCGCGTTGGGATTGTGAGAGATTTGTCAAAGCCGGGTGAAGAGATTGCGACCTGGGGCGAGACAAAGAGGTCGGAGGTCGGGTTTCACGTTCGGGCGCGGATAAAGGTGGAGCGTGATAGTCCGGCTCATGGCGGGAACCGCCCATTATGCCAATCCTTCCCGGTAGCGGCGGCGGTAGGTGCTCGGGCTGTGGCCGGAATGGCGGCGGAACCATAGGGTGAAATGCGAGGCGTGGCGAAAGCCGAGGCCATGGGCCACTTCCTTGAGGGAAATATCCGTGGCCGCGAGTTGCTCGCGTGCCGCGTCGGCGCGTCGACGCTCGAAATAGGCGGCCGGCGCGACCTGGAGTTCTTCGGCGAAGAGCTGTTCCAAGCGGCGGGCGCCGACCGGCAACTCGGCGAAAAGTTCGTCGCGATCGAGCGCGTGTCCGAGTGGCCAGGCATCCAGCCGCGCTAGGACGGTCTGCACCCTCGCATCGCGAATCACTCGTCGCTCGGCGGGTGCGATCCCGAGGGCGGTGAGGCTGTCGATCAAAACCACGAACCATTCCTGGAACGCAGCCTCGCGGGCGGCGTGGTCGCGCATCGACAGGACTGGCGCTTTGGTGGCTTCGCGGTGGCCGATATCATCGCGTCCGTGCACCGCGTGAAGCAAATGGCGTGTGGCGGCATGGAGCGGTTCGAGCCGGGCGAGGGGAGCCATGGAGTTGAGACCCTCCGCGTAGAGCGGGGCGCCGTCGGGCCAATTTGCGCGAAAGCCCACGGAAAGCAGACGCGTGCGTGGCGCGAACCACTGGCGACGCGGACCCGGCGCAGAGAAAAAGGCATGATCCCTGGGCACGTCGATCAACTTCCCGCCCGCGCGAATCTTAACGCGGCCCGTCTCCACGAAAAACACCCCCGGAGGCACATGGATCTCCGCCGACCACGCTGTGCTCCTTGGCGCGATGCCGTGATAAACCCACAGCCATTCGCATTGCAGGCTGCGCCAGGTGGCGAGCGGGATCGAATCGATCGCGGAGGTCGTGGACACGGCGGCCTCATTTTCGCTCCGGGATAAGACTTTTCGCCAGCATATAAGCAGCCGCCCTTGCCAGCACGGGAAACGCGGGCGTTGAATTGCGCTCGCATGAAACTCCCTGCCTTCGCTCTGTGCGCCTCTGCGGCGCTTCTCCTGGCGGAAGAACCCGTGAACGTCTCCGGCATTTACCCGCATCT
The DNA here is from genome assembly GCA_966125105.1 of uncultured Prosthecobacter sp. Classification (GTDB taxonomy): domain Bacteria; phylum Verrucomicrobiota; class Verrucomicrobiia; order Chthoniobacterales; family Chthoniobacteraceae; genus SXWH01. The sequence goes on along the minus strand of CBHXZU010000330.1, from coordinate 375 downwards.
CGCGGCTTTCAATCCGCATGGCGAATGTGGCATTGGCGCGGTTGTCCCTTGGGCGGGCAAGCTGTGGTGGATCACCTACCCGCCGCACATGCCGAAGGGCAGCGAGGACAAGCTTTACTCGGTGAAGCCCGATATGAAGGAACTCGAGATCGCGCCGGAGAGCGTCGGCGGCACGCACGCCTGCCGCATGATTCACAAGGAGTCGAACCAGCTCATCATCGGGCCGTATTTCATCGATGCGCAGGGGAAGGTGCGCGTGGCTGATGTGAAGACGAAGCTGATCGGGCGCATGACCGCGATCGCGCGGCACCTCACCGATCCCGCGAACCTCGTCTACTTCGTGGACATGGAGGGCGCGATCTACGAGGTGAACGT
>CBHXZU010000329.1:0-6918 GCA_966125105.1 uncultured Prosthecobacter sp. | reverse complement strand
AGACACACCCGAGCGAGCGAATAACATACCCGAATCGACGGCAAGCATACTCGAATCGACCGACAACATACCCGAATCGAGCACGAACATGGTTTTCGTGCCAAACAACATGGTTGAATTGAGGGAAAACACACCCGAATCGACCGACGACACACTCGAATCGGCGCCTAACAATCTCGAATTGACCGACAACAAGCCCTGAATCGACCGAGAGCACACTTTTTCCGACGCCTCGATCCGCTCGTTGGCACGGATGACCCTGCGCGACCGATTACCGCAGCACCCAGATCCATTGCTTCCGCAGTGACACCTAAGCCCAAAAGTGTCTAACTCGCGGCGACGCGACTGACTGACAATCCCCGCGCCCCAACCCATCCCCGCTGTGCAATCCGATCGACTCACCCGCCAAGCCGAACGTGCCGCAAAAGCTCGCCAACGCGAACTCCAGCGAATGCAGAAGGAATTGGCGAAATTGAACGCATTGGAGCAGGCGCGGCTGGAAGTCGCCGAATTCGAGAACCAAATCGATCTCCTCACCTCGCTGCACAAAGAGGCCTCCGCCGACATCAATTGGGAACCCTTTGGTTCACTCATTCCCCCTTGTCCCCCGGTGCGCCTTCCCCGCCGCGAACTCGCCCGCCTTTTTGACCATGCCCGATCCTGGTCCACCGAACGGAACGCAGACGGGGCGGCTGCCGCGAGCGCGGGTCAGGCGGAGGACGACCAAACGTATCGCAGCGCAGTCGATAAGTATGAGCTCGAACTCGGGAACTGGAAGCGCGTCCGAGCGCTTTCACAGCGCGTTCTCGCAGGGCTACCCGCCGCCTACATGGAGGCTCTGACCGAGTTCTCAAATCTTTCCGAGATCTCGTCGTTGGGCTCGGCCATCGACATCACCGTCCACTCTCCGCGACTCATGGAGTGCCGCCTCGAGGTAAATGGACGCGACACGATCCCGAAGGAAGCAAAGTCACTCACCGCCGCCGGCAATCTCGCCGTGAAAGCCATGCCCAAGGGCCGATTCCACGAGATTTACCAGGACTACGTCTGCAGCGCGGTCCTTCGCCTCGCCCGAGTCGTGACATCCATTCTTCCCGTCCAAACTGTCCTCATCACCGCGAGTGTGGACAACGTAGACCCACAAACCGGCAGGCTCATCGAGCTTCCCGTGCTTTCCGCATCAATCTCCAGGTCGCAACTTGAGCAGTTGGACTTCGAAACTCTCGATCCTTCCGATACCCTGGAGTCATTCCCCCATCGTGGTGATGTGCTCGCATCGCGGAAGACCGGGACGTTCACCTCGATCACTCCCCTCACTCCCGCTGATCTGACGGCCGCGAACTCCGAAGAAAACACGCTCACCACGCTGATCGACCGTGCCCGCGAACTCCGGATGCACATCGCGCGCGAACGCAAGCGGTCCACCCCCGCGCAACCCGAAACCCCTGCCGAAGACCCACTCGAAGCATGACGATGTTCCTCATCAACGTGATCTGCGTCCTCATCGCCGCGGTCGCAATTCTCGCCTACTTCAAACACGACGCCGAGCGGCGAATGGAGGAAGCGCTAAAGAAGATGGACGAAGCCCGCCGGGAGCGAGACCTCGCCATGAGCAAGGCCCGCGAAGAACTCCAGGGCGCAATCGCGTTTGCTCAAACCGCGTTCGACCAGAAAATCGAAGAACTCGAATGCGAGGCCGAAAAGGTGAGGCAGCACTACGAAGGCGAAGCACAGCGCGTTCATCAGGAGTCCAGCCAAAGCCTCGCAACCGCACTGCAGGAACTCGAGTCGCTGAGAGTTTATGGCTCCCTGCGCGACGCCGAGACGGACGTTCGCAAGACACTGGCAGAAGCGCTGGAGGAGGCTCACGCGCTGCGCGCTGAAGCACAATCGCTGAGTGACGAAGCGGGAGCCGCAGCGAGGCGGGAATCAGATGCAATCATCGCGCAAGCAACCACCTTGCTCGCGCAAGCCAATCGGGACGCCAGCAAGCTCCTCGCAGAGGCCGATCGCAAAGCCGAGCAAATCGGAAGGGACGCCTACCGCGCTTTGCAGGAGCACGAGCATTTGCTGCAAGCCATCCAGGCGATCCGGAATGTGGTTGAAGGTTACGGTGATCGCTACGTCGTGCCGACACACAGCCTCCTTGACGATCTAGCCGAGGGTTTCAGCCACACCAACGCGGGCCAGGCCCTTCGTGTGGCGCGGGAGCAATCGCGGATCATCGTCGAGGAGCGCAGAGCCGCCGCGTGCGACTACGCGGAGGAAAACCGCCGCGAAACGGCCGTCCGGTTCGTCATTGATGCTTTTAACGGCAGCGTCGATGCCATTCTTTCCACCGTTCGTCACAATAACCACGGGACCCTCGAACAACAGATCCGCGATGCCTTCGCTCGCGTGAATATTAACGGAGAGGCGTTCCGAAATGCGCGCATCACGGAGGAATTCCTCAACGCCTGCCTCGCGGAGTTAAAATGGGCGGTAGCCGCGCAAGAATTGAAGCAACGCGAGCGCGAAGAGCAGCGGGAAATTCGCGAGCGCATTCGTGAGGAGGAAAAAGCCCGCCGCGATTACGAGCGCGCAGTCCAGGAAGCCGCCCGCGAAGAAGAAGCCCTCAAACGCGCCATGGAGAAGGCACGCGCCGAGGCGGAGCAAGCCACCGCCCAGGAAAAAGCCGCGCTCGAACTGCAAATGGCGGAATTGGCCACGCGACTCAAAGAAGCCGAAGAGAAAAACCAGCGCGCCATCTCGATGGCGCAGCAAACCAAGGCGGGACACATCTATATCATCTCCAACATCGGCTCCTTCGACGAAGAGGTCTTCAAAATCGGCATGACTCGCCGGCTCGATCCCATGGATCGCATTTGGGAACTCGGCGACGCGTCCGTTCCCTTTGATTTCGACGTTCACGCGATGATCTACAGCGAAGACGCCCCAGCACTCGAACGCATGCTCCACCAGACCTTCGGCGATCTGCGCGTCAACCGAGTCAATTATCGAAAGGAGTTTTTCCGGTTACCCATCGAGCGACTGCGTGCCGCGGTCGCCGATCGCGGCCTCGAGGTAACTTTCACGATGGTTGCTGAAGCCCGGGAGTATCGCGAAACCCTGGTATCATCGGAACGCCCGCGCCTCGAAGCAACGGAGCCCTCCGGCGCCACCGATTACGACAGCACGCCCGTTTGAGTCCGGCAGAAAGAAACGACCATTTCCGCTCTAATAAGTCACGACGCCAAACTGCGGCTTCTACGCCACCCCGGAAGATCATCGCGGCATCCTCGATTGGCTGTTCGCGGACAGAAGTTGCGACGTTTACGAATTGGCATCGGATTTTGAGAAACCGCTGCGCCAGTTCCGAAGCACTGACGAAGTTCTCCAGCAATTCGACCGCCATCACACCTCGGGCGACCCTTGGACGAGCATTAACATGCAGCTCTACCTGCATGGTGCCGGCCCGCCGTTCAAACCGCGGCGCATCGAGCTTAATCCGAAAAGTTGCGGTGGCGCGACATACCGCTTTGCCGCGGAAGGTTGGGGTTTGATCCAGCTTTACCTCCACGCGCCGAAGTCGGGGGCCTTGGAAGCCTCGCACACGAATCACTTCACTCTCAAAGGAGCACAGGGCTGGGCTGGCACCCTCGATTCTGAAAAGGGCCCTGCTGAAGCTTGGGACTTTGCCCGCATCACCTCTTTCTCGTCGAAGCTCAATCGAGAAATCCGCAAGCGGGGTGTCGCCAAGGTTTCGAGCCTCGCGATCCTGCCTGGCGCCTTGAAGCTTTGGGATGAGGGCTTCGCGCTATGGCCTTGGAAGCCAGGCGAACATCAGATCGAACGCCAGGCATAGGTCGAGGATTCTTGCGACCGTCTTCAAACGATTTCCGGCGCATCACTCTCAGGCTTTGAGCAGTTACCTTGGACTATTGAGCACACAACCCTGCGAATCTCCAAGTGTGGCACTTACAGGAGAATGCCTGCCGTAGCTCGAATGCGCTTTTAGTTCGTGCCTGATCAAGGATATCCCACTCTGAGCCGAGCGAATCGACTTCCGCTCTCCCCGAGTGGGACAATTGCCCGCACATGCTGAGTCGAGGTGTCTTCACTTTCAATTGATTCGACAACGCCTGTATTGACCCACGTCCCGGATATTTCGTCCGACCACTCAACGCGAGACCACGTGACGTTCTGCGCGGTCTTCGCGCGCGTGAAGCGCACAACCAGTCCGCTTGGATCGATTTCTGCCGACAGGACCGGGGCGGATTCTGCAGATGCGGGATTCCGTCCAGTCGAAAGCTCCACGAGATTAACGGCCCCGTCTCCGTCTGGGTCCGCCAAATCAGCCGCATTTCCGGCATTCGCATAGGTGCCAAACCAAATCTGTCTCCACGCTTCTACCGCGGTCGGAACGTAAAAGGTGCCCTCCGCAGCGAATGGTCCCCCTGCGTAGGCGGAATCGATCGCCTGCACGCTCCAGTAATACGTGCCACTTGGCAGGTTCTTAAGAAAGCCTGTCGTGCCCTGTTGGAGATTTCCTAATTGCGCAACCCGGCGGTACCCGGAGCTCGCGCTCATTGGCGAAACTACATTCATGCCCCCAGGAGAGGTTCCCACGCGTAAGTTGTAGCTTAGCGCGATGGCGGGCGTTTGCGCATCACTTGCGGGATCCCATGAAAAAGTAACACGTCCATCGGGATGGACCACCGAGGCAAGATTGGTCGGGGCCGTCGGAACCGAGTTCGGACGATTGAGCGCATTGCGTATCACCTTCGTGCCGCTGCCACCCAAGCGAAGAAGATCGAGGTCCCCATCATTATCGCAATCTCCCCAGACCAAATGCCCCCAGGTGAACCCGGTTAGGTTCGGTGTCGGCACTTCCGCAAATCCAGCGGCTCCGTCGTTGCGCAATAGAATTGCAAAATACGGGGTCTCGGCACCCCCCGGCCAACCCGCAAAAATCAGGTCAAAGTCGCCATCGTTATCGTAGTCACCCCATGCGGCCGTGCTGAGCCCGAGTCCCGGAACATTTGGCAGCGGCACATTCACAAATCCGGCCGCCCCATTGTTGCGGTACAAACGGCAAACGACGCCCGGTGCCGTAAAACCGGTGAGGAAGAAATCGAGATCGCCGTCAGCGTCGTAATCCGCCCAACAAACCTCCCCAACCCCGATTCCCGGTAATCCGGGGATCGGCACTAACGAGAATACCGCGTTACCATCGTTGCGGAAGACCTGCGTGGAACTGTTCCCGGCTACGCAGATGTCAAGGTCCCCGTCATTGTCAAAATCGATCCACTCGAAGGAATCCCACGCCCCAGTAGGGCCACCGGTGGGAGTGATGAATTCGAATCCGGAACTGCCGTTGTTTCTCCACAACCTCGGCAGAGAGTAGAGACCGCTTGGGATCTGCACGAACGCATCGAGATCACCGTCGTTATCGTAGTCTCCCCACGAGTACTCTCCGGAACTGCTGAATAATCCCGATGTGTTCGGTGCCCCGACGAAACTCCCGAAGCTATCCTGTCGCCAGATTGCAGGCTCCGCAGTCGGCCCAGTCGAAAGCATATCCAAATCTCCATCCCCATCGAAATCACCCCAATTGAATGACGCATGCATCGACGCGGAGATTCCCGAGTTCGAGACGAGTGAAAACGTCCCGCCTCCATCGTTTTTCCACAGCTGCGAAGTCACGTTGCCGATTCCACTAACGGACCCAGAGACATAAAAATCCAAGTCGCCATCGTTGTCGTAGTCACCCCACTCCACTTCACCATGATCACCGATGGTATTTAGGGTGGCAGAGGGGACCTCAAAGGGGCTCGTCACAAACGATGACACTTCTCCAATTGTCGTTCCCTGCGGATTCGAAGCCACTACTCGGTACCAGTAAGTCGTCGCTGGAAGCAGACTCGAAATGTCTGCACTCACTTGTTGGTCTTGATTCCCCGATCCCAGGCTTTGGACGACTGTAGTATTTCCCAAGCTGGGGGTCGGCCCCCATTCAAATTGCCCGGTCGTGGCGGCAGCATTGCAATTCACCGTCGCTCGCAAACGGGCGGATGCCGCTTCGACCGGAGTTGCCGGAGCGGTTGTGGCATTCGGCGGCCTGGGAGGTGTTGTTACTACCTGCTCAGCGGCAAATGCGCTTCCCACGAACCTCGAATTGATCGTCTGGACCGTCCAATAAAACGTGGTTCCAGCAGGACGGCGAACGACCGTCGAAAGGCGCGTGCCGCGATTGCCAATCGCGGGCAATTGACGGAAGCCGGTTGCTGCGCTCATTGGCACTGCGACATCAATGGCGCCGGGTGAAGTGCCAACTCTCAGATTGTAAGTGAGCGCCGAGCCAGGAGTCGTTGCATCCGTCCCCGCTTGCCACGATAGAACGGCTGATCCATCGGCTTGAACGATACTTGTCAGACCTGCTGGCGCGCTGGGCAGAGTCGCGCTCAGGGGGTGGGTGTTTCGAAAAAGCTGCGTCCCATTCGCACTGACTGCCAAGAGATCTGGCGCGTTGTCTCCATCGTAATCTCCCCAAGCAAACGCCCCGGATTTAAAGGGCAACAACCCCACCACGGGCACCGCAGTAAACACGCCACCGCCGTCGTTGCGGCGCAATTGCACGAAAGTCCCGTGATCCGCCAACTCTCCCGCGATGGCGAAATCCGTGTCTCCGTCGCCGTCGTAATCGCACCACGCAACGGAACTGAAAATGAGTCCAGGAAGGTCGGGAATAGCTAGCTTTGAAAAACCCGCAGCACCGTCATTGCGCCATAGGTCTGCGACGTAGGTCGTGGTTCCTGCCGGAGACCCGGTGATGAGAAAATCTTGATCGCCGTCGCCGTCAAAATCCGACCAGGCAATCGTGCCGAAAACGACGCCGGGCATTCCGGGGATCTGTTGTCGAATAAACCCGCTTGGGCC
>CBHXZU010000328.1:0-6956 GCA_966125105.1 uncultured Prosthecobacter sp. | reverse complement strand
GAGGGCCGCTGTTCCCCCCAGAACGTGTTTAGTTCTTTCGAACTCTGCGGTCACTTTAACGCCGTATCAGAATTGCGCAAACACTTTTTCAATTTCTTTTGTGTTCTGCAGAAACCGGGGGTTCTTGAGTGTTCGATAAGGAAGTCTTCTTGAGTGACGAGATCCACATCTGAACCCCGAAGACGATGATCACCGTCGCAAAGATCCGGACCAGCGTCTCATCCTGGAGCCGTTTCAGGAGGTCTGCCGCGAGCCATCCGAAGACGGCACCGGCCGTCCCCGCGGCGATGGCGATGCGCCAGTCGATATAGCCATTCGCGTGGTTCTTCGTCGTAGTCGCGATCGCCGTCAGGACGATTGCCGCGAGCGATGTCGCCACCGCGACCTTCTGGTTCATCTTAAAAAAGAAGACGAACGCCGGCACCATCACGACGCCGCCGCCGACGCCGCAAAGTGCCGCTACAATACCGCTGACACAGCCGACCAGCAGAGCGCCAAGAATGACCTTCATGCCGCAATGCTTGGCCGATGGGCCGAGGCGGCGAAAGAGGAAAAGCGCGCGCGGAAAGCGCAGACGCGCCGGTCGAGATAGCGTGTTTTTGGTGAGCGGACGGGCTTACGCCACTTGCTCAGCAAGGAGCTGACGCTCGGCTTCCAGCCAATCGGTCAGCGAGTCCCCTGTGCGACCTTCGGCCGCGCGCTTCTCGCTAATGAAGTAGGCGCGCAACGCGACGGCTTCCGTTGTGAGCACTACGGCTTCCTTCTTGGTAGCGATTACAGACTTCGGCACCTCCGCTTTGGCAGCGGGTTTGCGTGCTTTCGGCTTGGCTGCGGGCTCCGCCGCAACTGGTTTCGCCACGACTTTGCGCTTCGGTGGCAACTTGGCGGCCTTGCTGACCGCGCCCTCGGATGACTTGCGTGTTGTTCCCATAAAACAGTTTCTCCTCGCCGGTCCGGGGCGGAATTCCGGCGTGCTGTCGTAATGCACAAAAGGGGCACGCGGGTGAAGCAAAATCCGGCAGCCGAACGGAAGTTTTAGCTAGCCTGCGGCCGAAGCCTTCACCGCCCGCGCTAACTTAGCACGGACTCAGCCCCGATCCTTACTAGCAATCGTTGTATTACGCGAATGGAGAGCGCGCCGACCCGCCGAAGTCACGCGCAACTCCGCGCATCATCATTCGCCGCGGCTACTGCTCCGGTTCGCGGTGCACCTGCAGTTCAAACACCGTTTCCATATCGCCCGGCCCGCCCGGACGAGGCTCCAGGCTCAACGCGCGATATGCAGCGTCGAGCGCCTTGGGATCGCCCCGCAATTCGGGAAACACGACGAGCAAGCGTTGCTTGATCCACCGTTTCGCCAATCCTCGATCCACCGGATGCACCACCGGCGCCAGGCCGAGGGCTTTCTTGAAAGCCGCGTAGAGTTTCATAACCGACTCAGGCTTCTAACACCAAAAGCCGCGAGGTGTTGGAAAAAAGTTTTCTGAGTTCATTGCTTAATCATGCGAATAAACGGCGCGCATACTTATCGAGCGACGCGCGCCAGGAAGGCCGCGACATTCAGTAAACCAATAACCATCAAGGGCTTGATTGAACGTCGCGCCGCCGCGCCCGCGACTGAACTCTCGCGCATCAAGAACAGCAATCCCGCCGCAACCGCAAAACACGAGATCGCAGCCCACCACGGCGTCGAAGCACCCGAGCGCACGTCGCCAGTGTGCCAAAACCACCATGCCCGGAGATCACGCGCCACGGGGTGCAGGTTTGCAAACGTCAGCCCGACAATACTCGCAGCAATCACGGAGCCTGCCCAGTGACTGATCCGCGGCTTCAAGCGGAGAACCGCCTCGCGACTCCCGATGAGCAATACCGCCCAAAGCAACACCCATCCCAGCGGCACACCGAAGAATTGCCCGCCGAGCACTTGGGTGAAGTGCATCCACCCAAAAGGAACCCCAAATGCGCGATTCACCGACCCGAGCAGAAACGCGCCGCCCACCGCCACACTCAGCCATACGCGCGCAGTATTTACCCCGTGCAGGCTGATCACGTGCAAATGAACTTGGATCAAGGCCAGCGCGAGCCAGGCGATCTCCGCATGATCCGCGAGCAAAAGCACCGCTCGACGAAGCCCTTCATGCGACGGAGGAGGAGCATCCTGAACCATCGCCGCCGCACCATCCTTCCACGCCGCAGCCCCTCCGACGGGCAATTCCAGCCACTGGCCGTTGATTCCCACAATCCATACCACCGCGAGCCAGGCCGACCAAATCAAGAACACCCCCCACGACACCGCGACCAACGGCTCCAAAGATCGTGAAAGCAACGAACGCGGCATCGCCGCACCTTGCCGCGAACCCATCACGCACCGCAAGTCGCGCCAGCGATGCGTCCCTAACAGAAACTATCTTCGCAACCGAAACTCCAGCGCCCCAGCGCTGCTCGAACCCAACCCCGCCGAAGGCGCATACTGCCCCCTTGGTTGTTGAACGTTGGAAGTTGAACGTTGAAAATTGACATTTCCGAGGCCGCACGAGCCGCCACCGCACTGCCGCACTCCCGCTTGAAGAGTCTCTGCAGTGTGGCCCTCATCGATTCTCCTCCCGAAACTAAAGGTTGCGCCTTCCTCTGTCCCGGCTACATCAGCCAGAAGAGATGAAGTTTACAGAGTTCGGCCTTTCCGAGGCGGTTGTTCGCGGGATTGAGGCCAAAGGTTACCAGGACGCCACTCCCATCCAGGCGGAAGCAATGCCCCTCGTGCTCGCCGGTCGGGACGTGATGGGTTCTGCGCAAACCGGCACCGGCAAGACAGCTGCGTTCGCGCTGCCGATCCTGAGCCAACTCGGTGAACACGGCGCCTTCCGCGCCCTCATCCTCGAACCCACACGTGAACTCGCGCAGCAGGTTTTCGAAAGCTTTCAGGCCTACGGCAAGTTCACCGGGCTGCGCACTGTGCTCATTCACGGCGGCGTCGGATATGGGAACCAGCGCGAAGGATTACAGAAAGGCGCCGACATCGTTGTCGCCACGCCCGGCCGACTCCTCGACTTCATGGAAGACGGCACGATCAAGGTCGGCGGCATCAAGCACCTCGTGCTCGATGAAGTCGATCGCATGCTCGACATGGGATTCCTTCCCGACGTCTCCAAGATCATTCGCCAGACGCCCAAGGAACGTCAGACCCTCTTTTTCTCCGCCACGCTTCCCGCGGCGCTCGAGACGTTGACGCAATGGATCCTGAAGGATCCCGTCGCGATCGAAATCGGCCGCCGCCAAAGCACCGCGGAGACGGTGAAGCATGCGCTCTACCCCGTGGCGAAGGACCAGAAGATGGATCTCCTCTTCGCCCTTTTGCAGAAGGAAGAATACCACAGCGTGATCATCTTCACGCAGACGAAGGTCGCAGCGGACATGGTGGGCTCGCGGCTGAAGAAGATCATCCCCGGCAAAGTCGCGATCCTGCATAGTGATCGCAGCCAGGGCGAACGCACCGAGGCGCTCGCTGGCTTCAAATCCGGCAAATACGAAGTGCTCGTCGCCACGGATATCGCCGCGCGCGGTCTCGACATCGCGAACGTCACGCACGTGATCAACTACGACGTGCCGCAGCACCCGGAAGACTATGTGCACCGCATTGGCCGCACCGGCCGCGCCGCAAAAACGGGCGATGCCTTCACCCTGTTCACCGCGGAAGAACTCGACCCGGTCCGCAAGATCGAGCGTTACATCAACGCCAAGGTCCCTCGCGAAAAGCTGGAAGGCTTCCCCTACCTCTACACGTCGCTCTTCAACGAGAACGCGCTGAAATCCGGCGGCGTCGGCAAAGGCGTGCGCACGCTCAAAGGAACAAGCTTCGGCTGGCGCAAGTAAGGGAGCATGGGCCTCCGGCCCGTAACGGGGGCTGTGGCATTGCAAAAAGCCACCGTTGCAGGAGTGAAGCCCGCCACCCTGCGCCAGCGTTCATCGCGCTTCACAGACAGCAACTGCCAAAAGTAGTCTCCGGGTAATGGAGCGGAGAAAAGTCAGTCATCCTGACGAGGAACGAGGAAGGACCCCGAGCCACTCGCGGGAACTGAATTAATCGGAAATCACTTTCGGAAATCGCTCCGATTCCCCCCGTCTCACACCGAAGATCTCCCGCAACATTCTTCCCCCAGCTTTTCTCATCCTCCGTTACGGGCCGGAGGCCCATGCTCCCCTACGCCCGCTCCACCAACGCCTTCACTTCCTCCTCATACGTGTGAAACGGGTCACTCATCGGCAGCGCCTGCTGCTGATTCGCCGTCACGGAATCCCAGTTCACGATGAACGGCATGCGCGTCTCCATGAAGCGCTCGACCGCGATGCTGCGCCCTTTCGCCCGCGTATCCTGAGGTGGCTGACAAAGGGCAGTCTCGCGGCGGCTGCGCAAATTAAACTCCCCAACCTCGGACGTCGTCGGCAGCGCAAAAAACAATCCCCGCGACGGATTCAGATTGTGATACTCGAGGTCGAGGCTCTCCAGCCACGGGTCATCCCACCTAAGCCCCTGCTCCGCGCGGAACGTCTCCAGCAGCCAGCGCTTGGAAATCCAGTCCACCGCCCCAAGCAACTCTTCCACCGCATTGCGCCGCAGCGCGTCGATCACCCAGGCCCATTCCTCGAGCAGCCAATCCGTTTCTTCGTCGCGCCCCGCGAGCGCCTCCACCGCAGCGGCGTGGAACTTCTCCTGGATGCCGAGCGCTGACTCCGTGCGCCCGTTCTCCAACGTAACAGAGGCATCAATCTTGCCGGATCGCGAAACTTCCCGAGTCGCCATTACCGCGTCCGCGAGAATCACTCCTTGGGGCAAACGATTCTCTTCCAGCATCGTAAGCACCAGGTGCGTCGTCCCGACTTTCATCGCCGTGGCATAGGGCGACATGTTCGAATCGCCGATCAGAAGGTGCAGCCGGCGATATTTGCGGTAATCCGCGAGTGGTTCATCGCGCGCATTGATGATGGCGCGGTTAAACTGCACCCACTGGTAGATGTCGTTGACGATATGATCGGCGCGCTGGCTGATCTGGAAATCCACACGATCGAAAGGCGGTAGCGGCGAGATCTCGAAAGCTTGCGGCGATGCCTGCCCGACCCGTCCTGCCCCGGCGAAAATCTGGCGAGTTGCCAGGAACGAAAGCAAAGACCCCACACGGTCCGGCGTGAAGTCCGTCTCGCGCCTCATGAGGTAATTCTCGTGGCAGCCAAAGGTCGCTCCGGTGTGGTGATCGACATTGTTCTTCAGGAAAAACACCTCATCTCGCACCCCAAGCGCATCGAGCGCCGACTGCACCAAGGCATCGCCCGCCACATCGTAAGCGACAAGGTCGCGCACCGTTCGACACTCGGGCGTGGCGTATTCCAGGTGCCCCATGTCCATGTAGAGGCGCCCTCCATTCAGCAGAAAGCCTCCATTCCCCGGCGGTTCCTCGTAATCGCGGTAATGCAAATCCAGCGCGCCGACCCGACCCTTCTTGAAAAGGTGATTCTTCACACGAGCCGGCCATGACTCCGCCGAACGCTCCTCGTCAGTAGTGACGAGGCATCCGAATTCCGTCTCCAACCCAACGACCCGGTTCATGGCTTAAAATGCGAATCGCGGGATACAGAGTGACGCAAGCAGAGCACGGATGCCGTATTCCGAATCGGACTAGTCAGGAAGGCGCTCATGCAGCGGACCGAAAGCTTCACCACGGATTCCGGAAGAATCAACCAAAGGCTTTCGGCCAAAATGGGAGGGGCGAAATGGGAGCGCGGCAAAACGGAATGAATCTGGAAAGGGGGAAGGCAGAAAAACACTGCAGATCCACACTCACCGGCGGACATCGCCTCGCTCATCGGATAAGCCTGTCTGGCACTTGCTCGAGCCTCTGTCCAAGGAAAGGGTCCTGCAGCTCTCCTCCCATTCCGTCTCGAGGACGCGCAAGTCCTCTCAAGTGGAAGCACGCCCGCTGCGCGCGAGACTCGCGCAACTGGATTCCTCCTGATTACATCTCCCCGAGTTTTAATTTGGAAGGCGGGAAGGCAGGAACAATGCGGTTGCGGCATCGTGCAGCGCGCTGCGCAGCCACAGAGGCAGTTCTGCCTCCCGAAACCTACTCCCTTTCCTGAAGCGTTTCCTCCTGCGCCTTCCTGATTCCATCGCAGTTACCCCATTTCCAATCTCACGCCTCGCGCGTTTACCGCTGCCTTCCTGATTTTATTTACACCTCGTAGTAAAGAATGCGCCCGCAGTTGAGGCAGGTCGTTACTTCCTTCGCGGCTTTCACGGCATGAATGATGTGCGTCTGCGCCTTCACATGACAGCCTTGGCAAATGTCGTTCGCCAGAGCGGCAACAGCGATGCCGTCCTTTTTATCAAAGAGCCGCTGATACGTATCCAGCAGATCCTCGTCCACCGACTCGGCCAGCTTGGCCCGATCGGCCTGCACTTCCACCTGCTGCGCCTGAATTGCTTTCACCTTGGCATCGAGATCTGCGATTTGCCGCTCAACCAAACCCTTGGTGCTCACGGCCTCCTTGTCGGCGGCCGCAATGATCGGCTTCTGGGTTTCGGCCGCCTCCATCAGTTCGAGTTCTTGATCCTCCAATGCCCCAATTTCCTTTTTCAGCGTCTCAATCTGGTGGTCGTAAGCCGCATACTCGTCGTTCTTCTTCGTCGCGAGCTTCTGCTGCTCGTACTTCACGATCCGGTCGTTCAGGGCCTTCACCTGGTTCTCCAGGTCCTTCCGCTTCACCTCGATCTCTTTCGACTTGAGCTTCGCCGCATCCAGCGCCTCCGAAGTGCCAGCCAATTTGCCGTCCAGAGCCTTGCGCTCGAGGGGGGCGTTTTTGAGTTCCGTCTTGAGCTGGCGGAGTTTGCGGTCGCGATCCTGGATGATGAGCAACTGCGTGACTGCGGGCAGAATCATGGAGCGCCACGTTGGGCACTCGCCGCC
>CBHXZU010000327.1:0-6960 GCA_966125105.1 uncultured Prosthecobacter sp. | reverse complement strand
TCGCAGCTTTGGCAAGCCACGCCACATCGCGGGCGCGCCTGCGGATTGTTTTCGGCAGATTTCACTTCCCGCCCAACGCCGCCTTGATCTCCGCCGCGTGGTCCGCAGCCCAGAAATGGATCGCGCGATACAGGTTCGCTTCAAAGGGACGTGCCTTGGAGATCCCGTCGAGTTCTTCGCTCAAATCTTTCCCGGTCTTCTTCTCAAAGTCCGTTTCCGCAACTTCAAAATCGAATCCCGGTTCTCCGGGCTTCTTGCCAACGAAGATCGCGGACCATGCGTCCATCAATTTGAGATACTGCGCCTCCTTTAACTCGACCATTGCCGCACGGAGATCGTTCCACATTTCGGCCGCGTATTGTTCGAGGAACTGAGCATAGCCAGCTCCGTTCTCCGCGAGATAGAGGAGCATCACCGCCAGGTAAGTCCGCTCGGCTTTGCTCAGCTTCGCAAAACCGATCGCGTGGTAGCGGTCGATGATGGCCTCATAGAGATTGTGGAGCCCGCGCGCGACACATAGCGCCTGGACCATCTCGTCCTCCGCGCCATCGAGAAGTTTGCGATGCGGGTTCGCCTTCAGAGCTTTGAGGATCAATGGCTCCGCTTCCGCCGGCGCCGCGAGCGCGTAGACCCCGAGGAAGATTGCATAAGCCGTCCATGCCCGCTCGTCGTTGCGCGCGGGAAGCTGCGGAGCCAGCTCCCGCAGTTTTTCCGCGGGAACTCTCGCGCCCGTTTCAAAAAAGATCCGGAGGACTTCGCCGGATTCGCGCGCATCCGTGGCCAAGTGGACATGCTGCAGGATGGCCGGCACCGGCTTCACCGGATCGAGCAACAGCGCGATCCGCATGCGCGGCGAGCGGACGTGTCGCGGCATAGTTTTCACGAGGGAATCGACGAGCCCCGCCCGAAACTTCGTCGAGGCTACCTTCTCGTGCACCATGTCCCGCAGCCCGGGATACGCAAGATCCAGGGCAGTCGCGTCCGCTTCTTCCTCGATTGCCTTTTGGATACGCGGCAAATCTTCGTCCCGCGCGAGCGCGATCAGGTCGCTGAGCGCACTCCCGCGTTTTTCTGCATCAGCACTGCCCAATTTTCCGAGGTAAACTTCCGCCGCTTTCTTAAGCGATCCATGCTCCTCCACCGCGAGATCCCGCGCCGTCATCCTGCCCCTTCTTAAGAACTCCTGCACGTCCGATGGGTTTGCCGGATCGAGCTTGGGCGCTCGCGCGGTTTCATCCGCGAGGGGCGGAGTAATGAGCAGGGCCAGAACGAGAGCGGATATGGTGAGACCCATCTCTGGAGAATTGTGGCACTGCGGCATTTGCTGAGAAGCGCAAAGTCGGTGTCCTCGTTTGCGGATGGTGATCTCCGAGTCTGCACAAAACCCCGCGTTCAGATGACCCACTTTTTTTGCGCCGCTCCACTAACTTAATGGCAGTGGCGCCCGGCGGTAACGGCGAAGCGGTTCCCTTGTGTTCTCTCCTTCCAGAAGGCGGTGATCGCTTTGGAGAAATGCGTGCAAAACTCAGCGTTTTTGCCTTGGGGCGGGCACGCGACCGAACCTTGGGACTTTATGAGCTTAGGCCCGCGCGGGAGGATGCCGCGTCGTTTCACTCGGTCCACCGCGGGGACGCATGGAAGGCGACGAATAGTGCGCCGGTGACGAATGCGCCGATCACTGCCAGGCGCGCGGCGGTGGCTCGTCGCGGCGTGGAGATGGGGATCGGCGCAATTGCGGGAGCGGTGGCGAGGAGGATTGCGCTGAGGGCGGGGAGGTCGGCGAAGAAATGGCCGCACGCGAGCAGGCCTATGAACAACAATGAAAAGATCGAACCTGCAACGTCGATACCGCCGGCTTCAATCTTGCAGCGCAAAGTTAATGCGAGACTTCCGAGCGAGGCGGCGGAGAGCACGGCGGCAAATTGGGCGAGCAGGAGACTGCCCGACATCATCAAGGCGCCCGCCGCTCCCGCCGACACGATGATCAGCGTCAGCGCTGGCTCAACCGCAATTGTCGAGCGTCGCTCCATTACAGCAATGCAGAGGGCCAGGAAAAGAGTGACGCAAGCCAAGCCGATCACCCACGTCCAGCCCTGCTCAGCGGACCAGCCGTAGCGGAACTTCGGCTCGAGAAGCAGCCGCATCGCTCCCACGCACACGAGGATGAACACGATGATGCGCGTGAATTTCGTGGCCTTTGAGGCCTTTGAAAAAAGCAGTGCTGCCAATGAGCCGATGCCTGCGGCGGCGAGCGCGAAATATGGCAGCCAGTTGGTGGTGTCCGCGGGGGGAAATGGGGTCCAGCCGGTGATGAAGATATGCCCGGCAAAATACCCCGCGCCCAGCGCGCAGGCCGCCGCCGTGTCTTTCGACGCCCTTGTAACCGGCCCGGAAACTGTGCGTGTCCTTGAAGCGCGGACGCGTTTTGCGCGCAGGAAAAGCGCGGAGATGACGATTGCGACGAGCGCGGCGACCGCGACTGAGGGCAGAAATAGTTTGAACAGAACCATGCGGTCGCGTCGCGCTGCTGCGCCGCTACGCTATCTTACTGCTTTATGCCTTCGACGCTGAGGATGATGTTTACCTCGTCGCCGAGCGCTCCTGGCATGAAGTTCATCCCGTAGTCAGTGCGCTTGATCGTGAACCGCGTCTCGCCGCCGCCGCGCACTTCGCCTTCCATGCCTTTGCCTTCCTGACCTTTCTTGAACTCGATCGTGATTGGCTTTGTCACGCCGTGCAGAGTGAAGTCGCCGCTGACCTTGTAGAGATCGCCGGCGGCTTCCACTTTCTTGCTCTTGAAGGAGAGCGTCGGGAATTGTTTCGCGTTGAAGAAGTCCGGGCTCTTAAGGTGCTGATCACGTTTCGGGTTGCGGCTGTCGAGGCTCTCGACCGGGACCGTCAGCTCGACGGAGCTCTTCGACGGATCGGCCTGGTCGAAAACTACGGTGCCGGAGATGTCTTTGAAGAGGGCGTAGAAATTGGTGACGCCAAGATGCTTGATGCCGAAGAGCACGGAGGAATGGACGGGATCGATTTTGTAGGTGTCGGCGGCGTGGGCGGCGAGGACAGCGGTGGAGACGGTGGCGGTGACGATGAGAGCGAGATTTTTCATGCGGTTTGGCGGTGGGCTTCTAAATCGCCGCGGGGCTGAAGTTTGGAGGCACGAGAAGAGAAATGGAGTGTCTTAGCGGGGCCGGTGGCAGAAGGGGTTTCTCGACTTTGTGTGAGGCAGATTTCGGCCCTGCGCGTAGACGCCCTGGCAGTGGTACCGATGACTTGGGACGCTAGTGTGGTGTCTCACAAGTTCGCGCCAGAATAGCAGCTGGGCGATGGAGTATTTAGCTCCTAGGGCCGACATGTGTATAGTCATGGCCGCCTTCGCGCGCGAGCCCCAGCGGGGCGACACATGCCGAAAATGTCGCTCCGCTGGAGCTCTCCTCTTTGCGCCGCTTTTACTATAAACATGACGCTCCTAACGGAGCCGAAACGCCCGAGCGTTCTGGAATGGACGTCGGTGCCACCACACCAGAACAATTCCACGATTCCCTCCTACGCAAGCTTGGAAGCTCGCGGTACGACGTTTTGGCGCTTCGCGCCATGTCCAAGCTGGGGCTTAGGCTTTGCCGCCGTAGGTGACGTAGTCGTCGAGGTCGAGGAGGTCGCTCCAGTATTGGATATCGGTCCGATTCGGGCCGCATTCCTTGAGGTATTTGTCGAAGAACTCCTGGTTTTCAGGAGTGGGCTTTCGCTTGTCCTGACCATCGCTCCACGCTTCGATCTCAGCGGTGCTGAGTTTGTTTTTCTGATTGGCCTGGATCCACTTTAGGATTTCGCCATCGCCTGCGCCTTTGGCTACTTCGGCCTTGAGGGCGTCGGGGTCGACGCCAGCGAAGGTCAACCATTGCTGATCGTTCGGGCAGGCGTAGCGGAACTCGCCGACTTTCCCCGCAATATCGGCGCGGCATTTGTCGAGGCAACGAGGGTGGAGGGCGTATCCGCCGAGACGCGCTTTTGGGCTCCGGGGAGGACGTTGCGTGAGATCGATGACGTGCATGGCGTAAGGAGAACGGTTTAAAGGGGGGAAGTGGTCTTCTGCAAGGGGTGCGAGCAAAGTGACTGAGCGGCCGGCCCAGGGTGGCGAGAAGTGGGGGAAGGAGGGGCAAAGAGGTAAGGCCGAGGGGCAGTGGCCATTTTAACGTGACACTTCGGCTTGGCTTTTTTGGATAGAGCCGGGCGGGCTCAGCCACTTTGCTGCTACTTTCGCGCTTGCCGCGCCGCGGGGGGTGGGCTGTCTTGCGCGCCTCTCGCATGATTTATCCGACTTGGATTCAGTTGAAATGGACGATGATCGGCGTGGGGCTGGTGCTGCTCCTGGCCCACGCCTTTGCGCTCTTCAAGTCGGCTGCCGCCCGCGAATGGCTGCGCAAGTTTCCCCGCAACTACGAGGCGGGTGTATTCCTCACGATCATTGCTGCGACCTGGTTCTACTTCCTGGTGAAATTGATGGACCTTGGCGAGTTCACGAGCTGGCGCCCGACGGTGCTCGTGCTCACACCGATCGCCGGGGTGCTCGCGATCTTCTTCATGCGGGACTTTCTTGCGGCGCGCGCGCTCGGCACCCTGGCTCTACTCGCGGCCGAGCCGCTGCTGGAGTCGGCATTTTTGCGCGATGAATCCATCCGCCTTTTGCTCGTCACGCTCGTCTATCTCTGGATCGTTTTCGGCATGTTCTGGGTGGGCATGCCTTACACGCTGCGCAACCAGATCAGCTGGATCACTGCCTCTGAAAAACGCTGGCGAGCCGCGGCTTTCGCCGGGCTCGCCTATGGAGCGTTGATGTTGGTGGGCGGACTGACCGTCCCGCTATTTGTTCGCTGACACGACGTCGTTCAGCTTAAAGATCGGCAGGAACATCGCGATGACGATGCCGCCGACGATGACGCCGAGGACCACGATCAACAAGGGTTCGAGCAACGAGGTCAAAGCGGCGAGCGTCGCCTCGATTTCCTCGTCCCAGAAGTCCGCCATCTTCTCGAGCATCGCGTCGATCTTGCCGGTGCTCTCGCCAGCCGAGACCATGCGGAGCATCATCGGCGGGAAGATGGGCTGACGCGACAGCGCCGCGGTCAGCGTGTCTCCTTTTTCGATGTCAGTCGAAACGTTCTTGAGCGCGTTCGTCACCACGATGTTGCCCGAGGTATCGCCGACGATCTGCATCACTTCGAGGATCGGCACACCGGAGCGGATGAGCTGAGCGAAGGTACGGGCGAAGCGCGTCATGCAAACCTTGTGCGTGAGCGGGCCGAAGACCGGGAGCTTCAGCTTCCAGCGGTCCCACGTTTCCGCGCCCGACTTGGTCTTCACCCACGCGCGGATAGCGTAGAAGATACCGAAGATGCCGCCGATGATGAAATACCAGTAGCCGCGGACGAACTCGGAGAGGTCGATGAGGAATTGGGTAGGCGCGGGGAGCTTCTGGCCGAAGTCCGCGAAGATGCCTGCGAACACGGGCACGACCTTCACGATGAGGAAGGTGGTGATGAGCAGAGCGATACAGATTACGATGACCGGGTAGGTCATGGCCGATTTGATCTTCTTGCGGAGGCGAGCCGAGTCTTCGAGGAAGCCGGCCAGCCGATCGAGCACGCCCGCGAGCATACCGCCGCTTTCACCGGCCTTTACCATCGCGATGTAAAGGCGATTGAAGACCTGGGGATGCTTGGCGATTGCCTCGTTGAAAGTGGAGCCTTCCTGCACGCTCGACGTCACCTCGCCGACCACTCGGCGCAGGCCTGCCTGGCGCTTGGGGTCTGCTTGCTCGAAGAGCGCGGTCATCGCGGCAACGAGCGGAAGACCGGCGTCGACCATCGTGGCCAGCTGCCGGGTGAAAATGACGAGGTCCGAATCGGAAACTTTTGCGCGAGCCCGGGTGAGCTTGCTGGCGCCTTTCTGCTGGATGGAGAGGACCATGAGGCCCCGTCCCATCAGCGTATTGATCGCGTTTTCCTCGTTGATACCCTCCTGCACGCCGGAAACGGTCCGGCCGTTGTTATCGCGAGCTTGGTAGGCAAAGGTGAGCATGGCAAATGAGACAAGCAGGGTAGGTGCCACGCGCCGGATGAAATTGTGGGGATTATAAGAGAAATGGCGGCCCCGGCGGCGCGTCAGGCCAGCCGCGCTCCTTCGGCGACCCCGATTTCGCGCAAAACCTTCGCTGGACTCCCCACCGCGAGGACCCCGGCGGGTAATGGTTTCGTCACGATACTGCCAGCCCCCACCACGGTGCCGTCGCCGATCGTCACGCCTTTGAGGATGGTCACGCGAGCGCCCAGCCAGCAGCGTTGGCCGATCACGGTGGGTGCGGCGACCAAGGGTGACTCCGTCGGCGCGACTCCCGGGCCGAAGGCATGATCGTGATCCGTGATATAACAGAAGGGGCCGATCATCGTTTGCGCGCCGACCTCGATGCGCTCGCTCGCGTCGAACATGGTGTGCCGGTTCACATAGCAACTCTCGCCGATGCGAATGCGCGCGGAATCACTCGTGGCGAGCAACGTCACCCCGCGATCCAGGGCGGCGCCGCGGCCGAGGGAGATGCACCCGGGCCGCGCCGGCCAATCAATCGCTTCGAGCCAGACCGGGCCCTCCATTTTCATCCCCAATGCTCGATAAATGAGCGACCGTCGGCGGGACGCCAGGGATTGCCAGAGCTTGCGAAAACGATGCGCCCACATGGCTAAACCCAGGTGCCTCGCAGGGATTGCGTCCAGCCCGGCTGGCGTTGGCGGACGATCGTGAAGGTCGCAAACAGGCGATGGAGGAAGAACTTCCAGGCGAGGGGAAGACCTCGCAGGCCGAGGACATCGCGCGCCACGACGCGTTGATTTTGAATCCGCTGGCGAGCGAGCCCGAGATGATCGCGTTTGAGCGAGTTTGTTCCGTCGCGGTGGCTGCACCGAG
>CBHXZU010000326.1:0-6966 GCA_966125105.1 uncultured Prosthecobacter sp. | reverse complement strand
AAGGTCAGCTCCCCGCAGCCAACCTGAAGCTCTCCACCGAGGAGCAACTCCTGCAACTCTTCAAAGTTCTGCCCCATGATGCCACGGACGTGGGCGTCTTCCTGGCGGGCTGCCTGACCGATGGTGATCGCGCGCAACTTCGCGGGCTGGTCGAAGCAGTGTGGCCGTCCGCGCGCGTAACCGTGGGCGGTGATCGTGAATCAGGCTTTGCGACTGCCCTTGGAAACGGAGACGGCATTCTCGTGATCAGCGGCACCGGAGCGGTGGTGCATGGACGAAAGGGCGATGAAGTCGTGAAAGCGGGTGGTTGGGGGCAATTGCTCGGCGACCGGGGTAGCGGCTACGATCTTTCCCGCGAGGCGTTGCGGCAGGTAATGCTGGACTACGATCTCACGGCCAAGCTTTCTCCGCTGGCCACGACGATCCTGACGGAGCTCGGATTGAATGAACTGACCCAGCTCGTCGACTGGGTGAATCACGCGGAGAAGAGGCAGATCGCGCGCCTTTCTCCCGTGGTTTTCCGAGCCGCGGCTGCGGGCGATTTGGCGATGCGCGCGGCGATCGAGGAGCGCGCGCGGGAACTTGCGCTCTTTACCGCCGCGGTGGCGAATCGGCTCGGGCTTGCCTCGCCGGAAGTCCGTCTTTTCGGCGGCATCCTGGCCCACGAACCCGAATACGAGGCGCGCTATCGCCATTTCCTTGCTGAGCAAGTGCCCGGCGCGCGCGTGAAGTTGTGCACGCAGAGCGGAGCTTATGGCGCAGCCCAACTCGCGGCCGGCGTTGACACTTCACTGGAGACACCAGTGTGCAATCCTCCGGAAGCGGCGAGCGCGGTGGATACCGCGGAACTGCACGCCGCGGCGACTGAGCAAGCTCATCCGAAAGCACGGGAGCTCGAAAACATGAGTGTCCCGGAGTTGGTTTCACTTTTCGTTGCAGAGGAAAAGTGGATCGGTGCCGCGCTCGCCACGTGTGAATCCGCCTTGTCCGATGCGGTCGAGATCATCGCTTCTTCGTTAAAGGCCGGCGGGCGGCTCTTTTATGTCGGCGCAGGCACCAGTGGCCGGCTGGGTGTGCTCGATGCGAGCGAGATTCCTCCAACTTTTGGAACGGATCCCGAGTTGGTGCAGGGTATCATCGCTGGTGGCGCACCTGCTTTGATGAAGGCAGCCGAAGGCGCGGAAGATTCGCCCGAATCCGGCGCCACCGCTGTGCTCGGTCGCGGCATTAAAGCCAGTGATGTGGTGTGCGGAATAGCCGCGAGCGGTCGCACACCATTTGTGCTGGGCGCGCTCGCTCGCGCCCGCGAAATCGGCGCGCGCGCGATCCTGCTAACCTGCAATCCCGCGCGCAAGCGCGCCGCCGACCGCTGGGACGTGGAGATTGATCTGCCCACCGGCGCCGAGATCGTGACCGGATCCACGCGCTTAAAGGCGGGCACCGCGACGAAGGTCGCGCTGAACATTCTCTCCACCTGCGCCATGATCCGCCTCGGCCGGGTGCGGGACGGAGCCATGGTGGATTTGCGCGCCACCAACGCAAAGCTGCGCGACCGCGCGACACGAATCGTGGCGACGGCGCTAAACTGTAGCGAGGAGAGTGCGCGGCAATTGTTGCAGGTCAACGAGTGGAACGTCCGTCGTACTCTTGAAGGAGCCACTCGCGGATCGACCGTCCCGCCTACATCTTTCAAGTAGGCGCGGCGAGCACTGTGGACCGATGCGGGCACGAATCGCGGTACCGCGCTTGAACTGATTACCAGTGGCCGGCTGGCAACAGGCTCGCGAATCGCAGCCCAAAGCCGTCCGGGTCCGCGATGAGAAAGTCGCGCTCTCCGTAGAATCGGTCGCCGATCGGTGTTACCACACGCGCTTGCATGGTTTGGGCACGTTTCCAGTATTCGTCTACATTGCTCACGCCGATGCGAAGGTTCACCGTCGGTTTATTCGGCCGTGCCGAACCTCCTCCGCTTTCCGAAAGGAAGAGCTTGTGTCCATCGATCCAACGCATTTCCAGAAACGTCTTCTCTGCGTGCGCAGTTTTGAAGCCGAGACCTTCATAGAAAGCACGTGATGCCGCGAGATTTGTAACCGAGAATTCCGCGACCAGTTGCGCGTCGTGCGCTGGCGTAGCAGAGGCGGGAGCGGTAGAGGAAGCAGAGGGAGCGTCGCAGGCAGCCAGGACCACGGCTGGTGCAGCAAAGATCAGGCGGCGCATGCCTTCACTCAGCGCTCTCAAACTGATGCCGTCAATGTTCTTAAAGGGATTATCCCGAGCTTCATCCGGGCCACTGGGCCGGTGCGGTAGCGACATCATGCGAGCACGTCCTTCAGCACCGTGCCGTGCACGTCCGTAAGTCGATAATCTCGCCCGCCGTGGCGATAGGTCAGCTTCGTGTGATCGATGCCGAGCAGATGCAGCATCGTTGCGTGGAGATCGTGGAAGTGGACACCGTCGCTCACAATGGTGTTTCCGAAATCATCGGTCTCCCCGTAAGCAATTCCGCCTTTCACGCCGCCCCCGGCCATCCAGCAGGAGAATGCCTGCGCGTGATGCTCGCGACCTTTTGCGTCTTTGCCCGTGTTGAAAGGCGTGCGCCCAAACTCCGTCGCCCAAACAACCAGTGTTTCCTCGAGCATGCCGCGCTGTTTCAGATCCCGAAGCAGCGCCGCGATCGGCTGATCCACATTCTTTGCAAGAGGCCCGTGCTGGCCCATGTCTCCGTGGGAATCCCAATTGTTCGAGGCGCCGGTGTCGATCAGCTCGATGAACCGCGTCCCACGCTCGGCGAGACGGCGAGCCACAAGGCACTGCCAGGCAAATCCCTTCGTGCTGCCGCGCGGCAAACCGTAGAGTGCGAGAGTTGTGTCGCTTTCTTTTGAAAGGTCGAATGCTTCCGGCCCGGCCGTTTGCATGCCGAACGCCGTCTCAAACGAGCGAATGCGCGCCGCCAATTGCGGGTCACTCCCGTGTTTCGCGAGATGATGCCGGTTGAACTCCGCAGAAATGCCGAGCTCCATCTCCTGCAGTTCCGCGTCGTTCAATCGGCGATGGATGTTTGGCACTGGGTCGGGACCGGGAACCACCCGCGTGCCCTGGTGCGCCCCGGGCAGGAAGTCGCTCGCCCACAGTTGCGCGCCCGCGTAGGGCAAGGCCGGCGCGATGACCACAAATCCCGGAAGGTTCGTATTTTCCGTGCCGAGGCCGTAGCTCACCCATGAGCCCATGCTTGGACGCGTAAACGAGACGGACCCGGTGTGAATCCCGAGCGTCGCCTGCGCGTGGTCGGCGTTATCACTATACATCGAGCGCAGCAGGCAGAGATCGTCCGCGCATTCCGCGATCTTGGGAAAGAGCTCGCTGATCCACAGGCCGGATTGCCCGCGCTGCTTGAACTCCCAACCAGGCCGTTTGAAGAACTTCACTTCGCTGCGGTTATCACCGGCGAAGGCCTCGAGCATCTTCTTCGGGACTTGATAGGCCTGGTTGTGATCCGAGAAGAGCCGGGGTTTGTAGTCGAAGGAATCCACGTGCGACACGCCTCCGCTCATGTGCAGAAAGATCACGCGCTTTGCCTTTGGGCGGTAATGCGGCGCGCGGGGAGCCAGCGGATCCGCAGTTGCGGCAGCCGCGCCTGATCCGCTGATCAGTTCCGAGAGGATGCCCGGCAGCACGAGCGAACTCCCCAACAATGAACGTATGGCAGCGCGACGATTCATCATTCCAAGTACAGGAACTCGTTAGCTCCCAAGAGCACGCGGCCAAGGCTGCCCCATGCCTCCTTCGCGGCAAGTTTCTTCTTCGCGGAAAGGTCCGTGAGATATCGCGAAAATATGGCGTTCTCTTCCGAGTCCGGCCGGCGCGCGTAGAGCGTGAGGAAAGCCAGTGCAAGACGCTGCTGATCATCGGGTGCTGCCGCGACCACGCGGCTCGCCAGCCTCGCCGCGCGTTCGTGCACGAACGGATCATTCATGGCGAAGAGCGCCTGCAATGGCGTGGTGCTTAGCGCGCGTTCCGCACTGCTGGAGTTCGTGTCCGCTCCGTCGAACAGTCCAAAGAACGGATGCTTCCGCAAACGCTGCTGCATTTGATAAACCGCGCGCTTTGGCGTGTCGTACGTCGCGAAGAACTGGTTGTGCTGGGTGAAGTTCCAAGCGTGCACCGGCGGAAACGGATGTTCTTCCCCCACGGTCAGGTCCAGGTCGCCCGAGACAAAGTAGAGCGCGTCACGAATGGATTCCGCATCGAGGCGCCGGCGTTGCGCGCGGGAAAACCATCGATTGTCGGGATCCTTTTCAGTGTCTCCTGCTGTCGATTGCTGCCATGCGCGAGAATTGAGGATGAGGCGGTGCATGGCCTTCATCGACCAACCGTTTTCAACGAATCGCCGAGCGAGGTAGTCGAGCAGTTCCGGGTGCGATGGCACAGCGCCGCGCGTTCCAAAGTCATTCGGCGTCGCGACCAACCCGCGGCCGAAATGGTGCTGCCAGATGCGGTTCACCATCACGCGGGCGGTGAGAGGATTTGCGGCATCGGCAATCCAGTTCGCCAGTTCGAGCCGCCCGCTGTCTTTGCATTCGGCAGACACCGAATGCCCGCCGAGCACTTGCAGAAAACCGCGAGGCACTTCCTCGCCGAGGCGTTTTGGGTCTCCGCGCACCTGGAGCCGCGCGTTGCCGGGCTTCCCTTCACTTACGGCATACGCCGTCGGGTAAAGCGTCTTCTCGCTTACTTCCTTCTTCCGCTTCTTTGCTTCTCCCTCTGCCTTGGCGGCCGCTTCAATCTTCGCCTTGCGCTCGGCTGACTCCGGCTCCTTTTCCGCCGCAGCCTTTGTCGACGCTGCCGACTTGATCCCGGCATCGATGGCGGCGAGTTCCGTCGCGCGTTCCTTCTCCAGTCGCTCGATTTCCGCCTTGGCGACCAGCGGCACGAGGTTCATCGGGCGATTCTTTCCCTCGCTGCCCGGATGCGGAAAAGTGGTGCTGCTGAGGATCCCGTAGAGCGCGTAGTAATCCCGCGTCGAGATGGGATCGAACTTGTGATCGTGGCACCGAGCGCAACTCAGCGACATGCCCTGGAATGCCCTCCCGATATTTTCGATCGCGTCCTCAATCGTCAGGTGCGGCTCGCCGCTTCCGCCTGCGAAGTGACGCGCGCCGGCGAGGTAACCGGTCGCTGTGTTCAGGCGATTTCGCTCCTCCTGTTCTGCGGCCGGCAGGAGATCGCCGGCCAATTGCTCGCGTATAAAACGATCGTACGGCACGTCTGCGTTCAGCGCCGCGATGACGTAGTTGCGGTAGCGATAGGCTTGCGGAACCGGATAATCCGAGGCGTTGCCGCACGTGTCAGCATAGCGGACCACGTCCAGCCAGTGCCTGCCCCAGCGCTCACCGTAATGCGGCGAGTCCAGCAGACGATCCACGATCCTTGCGAACGCATCAGGACTGGGGTCCGCGACAAATGCCTCCACTTCCTCAGGCGTCGGCGGCAAGCCGGTGAGGTCGAATGCGACCCGCCGCATCAAAGTTGCGGGATTGGCGTCCGGTGCAGGCTTTACTCCCGCTTTCTCCATTGCCGCGAGGAGGAACCGATCTACTTCGTTCCGCGGCCAATCCAGGGTTTGCGCGCCTGGCACCGGGACTTCCCTCACCGGCTGAAACGCCCAATGCTTTCGGCCAAGTTCGAGATCAATCGTTCCCGAAGGCTTCTTCTTTTCAGCCGGCGTTTCAGTCACTCGTGGATCGGGAGCGCCTGCCTTCACCCACTCGATCAGGTCCGTGACTTCCTGAGATTCGAGCGCGTGCTTGGGCGGCATCTGCAGGCTTTTATCCCAGTAGCGCACGGCGGTGATGAGCAGACTGTCGTCGGGTTTTCCTGGGACGATCACCTGCCCGGATGCGCCCCCGCGACTCCACCCCGTCTTCGAATCCAATCGAAGTTCCCCCTTCTGCTTTTCGACCCCATGGCAGTCCTCACATCGATCGACCAGGATCGGGCGGATTCGCTTTTCGAAGAACTCGAACTCAGGCTCAGTGGAGCCCGCCGTGGCGGCCATGAGGCCGAAACCCAGGGGAGCGAGAAAGCCGGTAACCGTCCTGATCACTGGAGGAGTTAAACAGCCCGGAAGAAAGGTCTTAGCTTTTCATTCCGATTGCCTGGACCAGTCAGGGCGCAACCGGCGCCTACGCCAGTGTCTCCCTTACCGCATCAAGCAGGGCGCTCGTCGTGTAGGGCTTCACGAGGAAGCGAAGCTGCACGCCGGTGGCCGCGGCGATTCCCGCCTGCGTGGATAATCCGCTCGAGCCAATGATGCGGATATCCGGCCGGATTTCCCGCAGCGCGCCGATGACGGTGGGGCCGTCCATGCCAGGCATCGCCATGTCCGTGAGCACCACCGCAACGTCGTTTGCATTTTCGCGGAAGTAATCGATCGCCTCCATGCCGTTTCGCGCCAGTGACACGCGATACCCAAAGTTTTCCAGCACCCGCTTCGCGAGGACACGCAGCGAATCTTCGTCGTCGATCACCAGGATCAGTTCGCCGCTGCCGCACGGCAGCGCGGCCTTTTGCCCGTCCGGCCCAGCAGTACTTGGGGCGTCGGCATGCGCAGGAATGTATATTTGGAACACCGATCCTCTTCCCGGCGTGCTCTCGACGTGGATGAATCCGCCATGACTGCGCACGATCGCGAGCGTCGTCGAAAGGCCAAGGCCAGTGCCTGAGCCAAATTCCTTCGTCGTGAAGAATGGCTCGAAAATCTTGTCGAGCACCTCCGGAGCCATGCCCGCGCCCGTGTCCGCCACGGCGATCTTCGTGTAGCGGCCGGCCTTCGCGTCGCGGCCAAACTTCGCGGCGACCAACTCGGTCAGAATCGCATTGGAAAGCGACACCGTCAGCTTCCCTCCTTGCGGCATCGCGTCGCGCGCGTTCACGCAAAGATTCACGAGGACCTGGTGCAATTGAGTG
>CBHXZU010000325.1:0-6973 GCA_966125105.1 uncultured Prosthecobacter sp. | reverse complement strand
GAGGCCGCCCAGGGCGGTGCCATTCACCGTGGTCCAATCGAAGGTCACGTCCTGCCCGGAGACCTGCGAAAGCGAAACCGTGACGCTGAACTGCACGTCCGCATCGGACTCGGTGGTCTCCAGCGGCGTGATGCTCGAGATCTTCAAGGTCGGCGCCGCGTCGTCGTTGACGATGGTCGTTTCAACGAAATCATTGCCCGTAAGCAGGGCGTTCGTGACTGACTTCACCCGGACCTTAAAGGTTTCGTCGGCTTCGAAGGTGCTATCGACCGTGATCGGCACACGCAGGGTGGCAGTCGTGCTGCCCACAGGAATGGTCACCTCGACCGACGTCGGCAAATTGAAGTCGCTCCCGAGTTTTGCCGTGCCGTTCTCGAACTCGAAAGCCAGCTTCACGTCGCGGTCGCTGGCGCTGCTCAAGGCCACCACATACTCGGCGAAAGTGGCGTTGGGGCTGTTGCCCTCAACGATGGTCGCAGGACCGACGAGCGAGACTGTGCGCTCATCGTTCTGGATCGTTCCAAAGCGCGATACGACGCCATTTGTCGCCCCGTCGATGGTGATGGTAGTCGACCCCATCTTGGCGTTGCGAAGCGTGACCTGCACCGTTTCGTCGGCCTCATTTATATCGTCGCCGATAATCGGCACCTGGATGAGGACCTCGCGCTCTCCGGCGAGAATCTTACCCTGGGTCGTGCCGACCGCCGTGAAGTCGACGCCGCTTGCCGCGGTGCCGGCCAGTCCAGTAGCCCAGTCGAAGGTCACGTCTTCGCTCGCCTCTGTGGAGAGGGTGACCTTGAACTGCAACATGCGGGTTTCCCCCAAAGCGCCCTCTACCACCGGTGCGGTTCCGATGCTTAGGTGAACCGGATCATCGTCTTCGATCGTTCCGGTGGCTGTAGACGTGCCAAGGATTGCATTGCTGGAGGGCGACGACAATTCGACGGAGAAGGTCTCATTCCCCTCGTCGATGGCGTCGTGCTTGATCGCAACGCTGACTGGCGATGGAGCCTTGAGTTGACCGGCGGGAATCGTAATCGTCTGGGTCAGCGCGTCGTAGTCGCCGTCCGCGACCTTCGCGGTCCCGTCCTTGGTGTTGATAACCACCGTAATATCGGTGTCCGACACCCGGTCGAGCACGATATCGAAATCGTAGTTCGTTACTCCGCCGGGAGCGCTGCCTTCCCGGACCAAACTCTTGATCGGGACGACGCTCACTTTTGGCAGATCGTCCGTGAGAATCGTCGCCGTCGCGGTCCCTACGTCGATGGCCGCGTTGAGCGAAGGCGAGGACAGCACGACGGAGAACGTCTCGTTCGCCTCGATCGTCGTATCTTGCTTGATCGGAACGCTAAACTCCACCGAGGTCTGCCCCTTGGGGATGGTGATGGTTTGCGTAAACGCGGAGAAATCACCGTCAGCCACCTTGGCTGTGCCATCCGCGAGCGTAGCGACTACCGTTACGTCCTGCGGTTCGGCCGCATCCATCGTAACCTTAAACTTGAAATCAGTCGTGCCTCCGAGCGTGTTCCCTTCCGCCTTGCTAGTATCGATAGCAGTGATGGTTAGAATAGCGGGCGCGATACGGGCCTCGAGCGGCTCGATGGTAGGGACCTTCATAAAGGGCAAGTGCGAAAATGGGGCCGCAAACTAATTGGAGTGCTCCCTGCGTCAAGGAGGCGAATAAAGAGTTTAGCGGACGGATGCGACACGGGTTGAGTTCAAATGTTCAAACGCGCGCAGAGCTGAGGGTATTAGTTGAGACGGTAGGGAGCGACGTGGAAGGAGGCGCTTTTGGGGGGCGGGGCACTGAGCCTAACCCCCAGCATGGATTTCCTCCTCCGGCAGGGAGGTGAGTGGGGGTTTCATGGAGGGTGCACGCGTCGTTCAGGTTGGCTAAGGATTTTGACGAAGCACGTAAGGGGAGCTACAGGAGGCCACTCTGGTGGATGCGCTTTTTTGGTGATCGAACCGCGGCCTTCCACGATTGAAGGACCAAGGCATCGGTCGTCAGCGGGCGGTTCATCAGGAGCGCGGAACGACTACTGCGCTTTTGGCGACGAACGCTCCGTGTGAGGATCTCGATGCGACGAGTAAGGCGAATGACGATGCAAGTTGGATGAGGCACCGTCCATTTTAAGCTAGTGACGATCCAAGTTTGGAGTTGATACTGCGTGTTAAGCGTCTGATCCTGCGTGTGAGGAGTGGAACACTGCGCTTTGGGCGCGCGACGCTACGTTCTGGACGACGCTACAGGCCATTTTCCGGCAACGCGGCGGTTTTATCGCAAAGGGAGTGAAGTGTTGCTGTCAGCTGCGCCGGGCAGAACGTTGAGCACGTTAATTTTTGGGATGCACGATATCTTAATCCGATTTTCGCCGGGGCGTTCGGCACGACTGACGCCGGGCGGCTTGATGCAGGAGCGGTTTTCGGTGCGGGTGGTTGCAAGCGTCGTCACGGATGGTTGTGCCGCGGGACTTGTGGGAGGCTGGCGATCCGTTTTCGAATTCCGTTTGCCAGAATCGCTCTGATTACCGCAGTCCTGTTAACTGACAAACATGCGCAGCGACCTATGGACCGCACCTGGATCGCGCGAACTTCGGTGCCCGAGATATCCGGTTCCGCGACTTCGCGCGCACGTGAGGCGCAGTATTTGCGAGGGTCAAGTTGCACAATTGTTCGGCTCTCTTGACCACTCACCCTGTTTTCATTCGCCCGCTGTCGCGACGGCATCTACGGTCGCCGAGCCCAACCTCATGACCAAGCTTCCACCCGGACAACAGAGGTTGATCCGCCTCTGTCGAATCATTCTCGCTCTCGTGTGCGTGCTATCCGGCCTGCCCGTTCGGGCGGAGGAACCGGCGGCCGCGACGGGCACGCGAGGTAATGTGCTCGTCCTGGTGTCGCGCGGTCCCTCCGATCTTTGGGCGAGTTCAGAGGTCGATGGAATGCTGCGGATCTTCCGCGAATCAAAATCGGCGGTTCAGCCAATCGTCGAGTACATGGATTGGCAAAGCGGGTTCACCCCCGAGCAGGAAGCGAAGCTCGCCGCGTATTACGCGTCCAAGTTTACGATTTTAAGAATCCGGACCGTGATCGCGGCCGGCGAGCCCGCGCTGGATTTTGTTCTGCGTCAGCGGGAGCGGATCTTTCCGACCGCGGAGGCTGTGGCCTGCGGAATCCCGCGGCTCGAAGAGAACAAGCAGCGCTCATGGCTTACCGCGATTCTAGAAGAGACCGATGCCGCGGGGACCTTCCGCCTCGCGCTGCAGCTTCAACCGAATTTGCAGAACTTCACCGTCCTCGACGACACGACCGGGAGTGGCTTTTCGGAAAAGGCGCGGATCGAGGCGGCGTGTCCGAATGAAGTCGAGCGCGTGAAGCTGAATGTGGTGAGCGGAGACACAACCCCCACCATCGCCGCCGCCCTCGAAAATCTGCCGCCGAGATCCGCTGTCCTGCTGGCCCGACCGCGCCTCTCCCCCAAACTGCTGCAAGTGCTTAGCCAGCGTTCGGCCGCTCCCATCTACGGCCTCTGGTCGCCCGTCCATCTCGATGGAATCATCGGCGGCTCTCTATTGGACGGTGAAGAGCAGGGGGCAACGGCGGCGAAGGTCGCCCTGCGCCTATTCAACGGGGAAAGAGCGTCCACCATTCCGACGGTCAGCAGCGTGCCGTATCGGCTGGTCGTCAATTACCCGGAGGCAATCCGCGCCGGCGTGAACCTCGATTCTGTGCCCGCCGGGGCGGAGGTGCGGAACCGCCCGCCGACTTTTTGGAAGCAGCATGGCGCGATCATTCTCTGGGCCACGGTAGTCATCCTGGGGCTTGGTGCGGTGCTGGTCCTTCTGCTCTTCAAGATCCACAGGAACAGCGAGGCGGCATCCGAGTTGAGCGAGTCGCTCTCCACGCTGAATGCCACGTTTGATTCGACGGCTGATGGCGTGCTCGTGGTCGACAACAGTGGACGCGTGACCGCGTGCAACGAGCGGTTCCTCGAGCTGTGGCGAATCCCGGCGGAACTGGCCATCCGCAAGCAGGACGAATCATTCCTGCGCCACGCCCTTCTCCAGCTCACCGCTCCCAGCGCGTTCCTCTCGCGCGTGCGTGAATTGTATTCGAACGCCGACGCATCGTCGCAGGGCGAACTCGTGGAGTTCAAAGACGGCCGCATCTTCGAGCGCGACTCGCGCCCTCTGCGCCAGGGCAAGCGGATCATGGGCCGCGTCTGGAGCTTCCGCGATGTGACCGCCCGGGTGAACGCGGACAAGGAGCGGCGCCGCGCCGGTGATCAACTCGCGCAAACGCAAAAGATGGAGGCGCTCGGCAATCTCGCCGGCGGCATCGCGCACGATTTTAATAACATCCTCACGGGCATCATCGGCTACGTGGAGTTGGCGAAGGCGCGACTGCCCGGACGTCACCCAGCGGCGGACGATCTCGATCACGTGCTGCGCGCGAGCGAGCGCGCCAAGGATCTGGTGCGGCAAATCCTCACTTTCAGCCGCAAGCGCGCGCCCGAGAAAAAAGCGATCCCGCTCGAGCCAGTCGTGCGCGACACGCTGAAATTGCTGCGCGCGGTCGTTCCTGCGGCAATCGAGATCCGCGCGGACCTTTCGTCCACCGCCGGCACGGTAATGGCCGATCCGACGCAGGTGCACCAAGCGCTGCTGAATCTCGCGACGAACGCGGTGCATGCAATGGGGCAAACGGCAGGGCAAATCCGCGTCTCGCTGCAAAGCTTCGAAGTATTGCCTGATTTTGCCGTGATGCATCCGCCGCTACGACCGGGCGCGCACGTATGCCTCTCGGTCACGGACACGGGCCACGGGATGGATACCGCGACCATCAAGCGGATCTTCGAGCCGTTCTTCACGACGAAAGCGCCGGGCGAAGGCACCGGCCTCGGGCTCGCGGTGGTGCAGGCAATCGTCCACAACCACGATGGCGTCCTCACGGTGGAGAGCGAGCCGAACCTCGGCAGCTCGTTCCGCGTCTACCTGCCGGTTGCGCGTGAATCGCAGGTGGGCAAGCTCGTGGAGGAAGAACTCACGCCTGAAGGGAGCAATGAGCATCTGCTGGTGGTCGACGATGAAGCGATGATCACCGAGGTGTACCGCTGCTTCCTTGAGAGCTTGAACTATCGCGTGACGGTCGCGCACTCGCCGGAACAAGCACTCGAGACATTCAAGAAGACGCCGGCTGATTTCACGGGTTTGGTCACGGACTTCAACATGCCGCAGATGAACGGCCTTGAGTTGGTCCGCCGCATCCGTGCGATCCGCGGCGACTTGCCTGCGCTCTTGGTCACCGGCTACGTCGGCTCCGCCGCCACCGAACAGGAAGCTGCAGAATTGGGCATGGGCGAAATCCTCGGAAAGCCTTTTACGCGGCACACCCTCGGTGTCGCGCTGGCCCGCGTCCTCAAATCTGCAGTCCCTTCCCGCGCGAGTCTCGAGGCTGACCGCTGACGGATGGACGGGATGGACGGGATGGACGGGATGGACGAGGTGGGCTTGGGCGCGTGATCGAACGTTGTTTCTGGCGTCGCCCGTTCGATTGTCCGAAGGTCGCCCCACATGCTGACTCTTTCGGCCGTTTCAAAAAGTTTCGCGGGACGCGTGCTCTTCTCGGGCGCGTCGCTGCAGGTTAACCGCGGAGACCGCATCGGCCTGGTAGGCGCGAATGGCGCGGGCAAGACCACCTTGTTTTCGATCATCCTCGGTGACGCCTCGCCCGACGAAGGCCGCGTGAGCTTTGAGCGCGGAATTACTTTCGGTTACCTCCCGCAGGAATCCGCCCCCGTTGGCGACGACACCGTCCTGGAACTCGCGACAAATGTCTCTCCCGAGCTGACCAAGGCTCGCCAAACAATTCGCCGCCACGAAGCCGCGAACGACCTCGACGCGCCGGAATATCACGAGGCTTTGGGGGAGTTTGCCGAACTCGACGGCCACGCGATCACCGCCAAGGCGAAACGCATCCTCTCCGGACTGGCTTTCCGCGAATCCGACTTTGAGCGCTCTGCCCGCGCCTTGAGCGGCGGATGGATCATGCGCGCGCACCTTGCGCGCTTGCTCGTGCAGGAGCCGGATCTCCTTCTCCTCGACGAGCCGACAAACCACCTCGATCTCGAATCCCTCGTGTGGTTCCTCGAATACCTGCGCGGCTATCCCGGAGCGATCGTGATGATCTCGCACGATCGCGATTTCCTAAACCAGATCGTCCGCTCGATCGTGGAAATTTCGCGCGCAAAGCTCCATCGCTTTACCGGAAACTACGACGCGTATGTGCGGGAAAAAGCCGCGCGCGAGGTGCAGCACGAGGCGGCGTATGAAAATCAGCAGCGCGAAATCGCCCGCCTGCAAGACTTCGTGGATCGCTTCCGCGCCAAGGCGAGCAAGGCCTCGCAGGCGCAGAGCAAGCTGAAGCAGATCGAGCGCATGGAACTCATCGAGGCGCCGCTGGCCGCCGAAGCACGGGTGAAGTTCCGTTTCCCTCAACCGCCGCGCAGCGGGCACCGCGTCATCACGCTGAAAGGAGTCGATCACGCCTACGGCACGCTCCAAGTGTATCGCGATCTGAACTTCGAGGCCGAGCGGGGTCAACGGATCGTCCTCGTCGGACCAAACGGCGCCGGCAAATCGACGCTCCTCAAACTGCTCGCAGGCGTTCTGCCGGTGCAAACCGGTGAGCACATCCTCGGGCACAATGTGTCCCCAGGCTATTTCGCGCAGCACCGGGTGGAGCAGCTCAATGGCCGCAGCACCGTGCTCGAGGCGGCGCAAGATTTGCCGAATCGGCCTGGCGAACAACTCGCCCGCACCGTGCTGGGTTCCTTTCTCTTCCGCGGAGACGATGTTTTCAAACCGGTCGCGGTGTTGAGCGGTGGAGAGAAGTCACGCCTCGCGCTCGCGAGGCTCCTGCTCGATCCGCCGAATCTCCTGCTGATGGATGAGCCGACGACGCACCT
>CBHXZU010000324.1:0-6992 GCA_966125105.1 uncultured Prosthecobacter sp. | reverse complement strand
CCAAGTCGACGCCCTCCGCGCCTGTTTCCCCGGTGGAAGCATCACGGGAGCACCGAAACGACGCGCCCGGCAAATCATCGCCGAACTCGAGCCCGTG
Organism: uncultured Prosthecobacter sp.; assembly: GCA_966125105.1. Taxonomy (GTDB): domain Bacteria; phylum Verrucomicrobiota; class Verrucomicrobiia; order Chthoniobacterales; family Chthoniobacteraceae; genus SXWH01. The sequence goes on along the minus strand of CBHXZU010000324.1, from coordinate 6,895 downwards.
CCGCGCGGCCTCTATACGGGGGCCATCGGGTGGTTTGGGTTCAATGGAGAAAGCCAGTTCTCGATCGCGATCCGGACGATGCTCGTCGAAGGGAACGAAGCGCACTTCCACGTCGGCGCGGGAATCGTGGCGGACAGCATTCCCGAGGCGGAATGGCAGGAGACGCTCGACAAAGCCGCGGGGATTCTCCTCTCCGCGGAACGGGTGCCGACCCTGCGCGGGATGTTTTAAAGCCTGTTCGGTCCTCTCTGCTACTTCCCTCAAAGTTTCCGATCAACAGCCCTTCAGATTCATGAGACGAGCGCACAGCGCGCGGCCCCATTCCGCCCTGATCAGCGCGAAAAGACACCGGACCGACTCTCCCTGGGACTGCCCGCATTTTCCCCTCGCCGCGAGTGGGAAACAACGCATCCCGACGCTGTTTGGTGCGCGCAATCTGCGAAACGCGCGCAACAATATCCGTCCGAGAACATGCTTTTTCGAAGTGGCGCGCAGCTTTACGCGCCTGGTGCGGCGCTTTTCTCGAGTCCCGCGCGACTATTTTCGTCCTGGCGCGAACATTTTCGAACCGGTGCGCCGCTTTTCCCAGCCGGTGCGACACTTTATTCACGTGGTGCGCGCCTTTCGCCCTCTTGGAACCTGCACGAATCGGGCGACGAGTTGCAATTTTCAGCTGACCGGCGACTCGAATCGGCTGGCGAGTCACGCGAATCGGCTGACGGTTTGCTGGAATCGGGTGACCATCTGCGCGAATCGGGTGACGGCCTGCTCGAATCGCCTGGCCGCCTGCACGAATCGCCCGACGGGTCACGCGAATCACTTGGTTGAACTGCCTTTTTGTTAGGCGGACGCCCGCCATTGCGCCGCGCGCGCATCGATCTCCCGGATTAGATCGTCTTTGCCATCGGTATAGCGGCCGATATCGAGGGGAAATTGCCGGGCGAGTTCCTGCTTCAAGTGATCGTATCGTTCCGCGTCCTCCCGGTGCCCCCGCAAGTAATCCCGAAAAACCAGGTGACGGTCGATCTCGGTCGAACCCTCAGCAAATGCGTGGATGTGGTGTGTCCGAATGCCCTCCGCGTTGTCTTTTCGGAAATATCGCCGTCCCGGGATGCCAAATTCACCCATCACTTCGTAGCCCAGCCCGGCGAGCTTTTGCGAGCGTTCGTCGAGCAGGCCCACGTCAGTGACGACCGCGAGCATGTCGATAATCGGCTTCGCCGAAATGCCCGGGATCGCCGTGCTGCCAATGTGATGCACAGTCACCGCGATGTCGCCGATTGCGGCAAGCACCCGCGCCGACTCGCGCGCATACTCCTCCGCCCACTGCGGATCGTGCGGAAGGAGATAAACGCGCTGCGGCTTCATGCGCGCTTTCTCGCCATAGATGCCAGGAGAGCCAAGAGGAATAGCCCCCGGCGACGTATTGATCGCGAGTGGCTCGGGGGCCCTCAGTCGCTTGAAACTCCCCTCGGCGGTTCTTGCTCAACAAACATTAGCCGGAACGGCTTTTCGGGGGGCTCAGGAGGAGCGGCTTTTCCATTCCGACGGCTAGTCCAGCGTCACCACGCGCCCGCGGAATTGCTTCATCGCCGGATCCTTCAGGTCCTTGCAATGCATCCCGCCGATCGTCTTTGTGCCATCGTCGCTGAGGATGAAATACTCGCCCTTGCCGTCCTGGCTTTGAAAGGTCACGCCTTCGGGATTCAGCCCCGCGAGAGTGACACCCGGCACCACGCGCGGCTGCCCCTTGCCATCCCATTCGAACAAGCGCGGGATTTCTTCGTTCGCACCCGTCGCGCCCGCGATGATCACGTAGCGATCGCCAACGCGCTCGATGCTTCGGATGCCGAGCCCTTGCAGGTCGAGTTGCACGGCGGCGCCGAGCTTGGCGGGCTTACCATTGATCACGTCGCCGGGATTCTGCAGCGGCACGATCAGCGCCTTTCCGCCGGCCGCCGGGCTGCGAAAGCCGATGAGCAGATGTCCCTCGGGCGTCGCCGCGAGTCCCTCGATGTTGAGGCCGCCTGGCGCCTTTGGCGCGAGCTGCGCGGCGGATTGCAGGTTGAACTTCGCGAGCGACTCATCCTTCAGGAGGTCTTCGAGGAGCGCGCGGTAGGGTTTCCCGACCGGCGTGATCTCCACCTTGCCATCGCGCATTGTCACCGTGGTGGCGAAAAGGCGCTGCCGCTCGGGCGTATTTTTCCCTTTCGAGTTCCGCCCGTGCGAAGCGATCCAAAAGACCTGGTTGCCGAGTTGCGCTGCCGCTTCCAGGTCGGCTTCCTTGGCCTTCTTCTTTCCCTGGTTCCCGAGAAACTCCGACATGTCCGCCTCCACGAGCGCCTCTCCGCCGGAACGCGAATACACGCGGAGAATGTTATCTTCGTCGTCCGCGACGATGAAGCGGTCGCCATCCACGGCTGCCGCCGCCGATGCATCGCACATGCCTTTGAAAACAATCGGCTCTCCTCCGATTGCGGAAGACGCGGCGAGCGCGGCCGCCAGGATCAGCGCGCGGCTGAAATCGATCATTACTTTTCTTTCTTCTCTTTCTTCTTCTTCCCCTCGGAAGCCGTGATCGCGTCCTTGTTCGGATCCTCGGCAGGATTCGCCGTCCACACGACGTCTGTCGGCGGGAACGGGAAATCACCGGTCTCGGTGAGTTGGTCTGCGACCTTCACCAAGCGAACCGTTCCATCCGCAAAGACGAGATGACCCTGCTTGTCGTAGCGCCCGACGAAGGACTTCGCGCTGCCCTTCGGGCTGCCGTCGTAATCCGTCTTCGTCTGGATCTGCAGCGTGCGGCTCTCGTTCAGCAAGCCCTGCTCGAGCAGGACGACCGTCCTTGATTTGTCGGTGATCTGGTCGAGCTTCAGGCGCTCCTTCTTGTCATTCGCATCCTTGCGCTCGAGTTTCGTGTTAAACGCGATCGCGAACATCGGCACGTTGAACTTCTTCTTGTCCGGGTAATTCGCGCCGGAGAGGTAAAGGATGTTTGCATCCGTGTAGAACGTGGTCGGACCGAAGCTGCCCGCCGGAGCTTTGCCGATCGCGGTCGGAAACGCATTGTACCACACGTCTTTCGCCTGGGGCGAAGCGATTGTAGTCCAGTCGTCATTGCCCGGCCCGTCTTCCTTGGGAAGCATCCCGTTATTTTGCCCCGCATAGGTGGCGATCGCGCCGCCAAGGGTTTTCATGCGCTCCAGCGCCACCGCTTTTCCCGCCCGTGTCTTCATTCCAACGTAAATGGGATATGCAATCGCGAGGAGGACCATTACGATCGCAACTCCGACCAGGATCTCCATGAGAGTGATGCCTGCACAGCGGCGGTCATCGTTGCGGTAAGTAATGAGGAGAGGCCTTTTTGTCATAGGAGTGACGCACTCTAGTACTTCGGTGCTTTATTTTCCACCTGAAGCAGACGGCCATCGGGAGAAATATGCAACTCAATCCGTTTTCCGTCACGCAAAGTGAACTTTGCCTCGTAGACCTGCCCTCCGCCGGACTTCTTCTTCTCGTCGAGGGCGATCTTCTCCATCGTCCCGTGGGAAAGATACTGGCGAATGACCGCCTGGACGGGCTCCGGGCACTTTTCCAGATTCACCGGGGTGTCCTTCGCAAACGCCGTGCAGGCGAAGGAAGTGGCCGCAATGGCGGCGATGCGGACAACGTGGAAGGCTGCTTTGTTTCGCATGCCTCTGCCTCTAGCCACGTGTTCCAGAGCAGCAACGAGGAGGGAATTACATTTGCGCAAGGTGCTCGCGAGAACGCCTTTTGCCTGCTAAGATCGCGACGCCATGCGAGCGCTGATCATTGAAGACGACGCCGAGATTTCCGCCTATGTCGCGCGGGGACTGCGCAACGACGGCTTTGAGGTCGATCGCGCTCGCGACGGCGACACAGGGCTGAAAATGGCGCTAACTGCGACTTACGACGTCGCCGTCGTAGACCTGATGCTGCCGGGCAAAGACGGCCTCGGCTTGATCGAAGAGGTTCGCGCCGCGGAGGTGAAAACCGCCATGATTGTGCTAAGCGCGAAGCGATCGACGGAGGACAAAGTCACGTGCCTGCGTCGCGGGGCTGACGATTACCTCGCAAAGCCTTTCGACCTTCCTGAGTTGCTCGCGCGCGTGGAGGCGCTGCTCCGCCGCAGCCGTCCGGCCGGCGAACTGGAACGATTGGAATCGTCGGGCGTGGTGCTGGATCTCGTGAACCGCGCCGCCCGCCGCGACGGCCAGCGGATCGAGTTGACGCCACGCGGGTTTGCCCTGCTCGAGATGTTGATGCGCAATAAAGGGCGTCCGCTCTCGAAGAGCTACATCCTCGAGCGGCTGTGGGAATACACCTTCCACCCGCAAACCAACCTCGTGGATGTGCTCGTGTGCCGGCTGCGCGAAGACATCGACCGGGATTATCCCGTGAAGCTCATCCACACCGTCCGCGGGATTGGGTATGTTTTCCGCGAGAGTTAAATCTCCGGCCCGGCTGAGTCTCCGGCTCACCCTCCTGCACTCGCTCCTTTTTGCAGGATCCGCGCTCGCCCTGCTGACGGTGACGTTCCTCCTCCTGCGCAAACGGGCCGACCAGACGGAGCATTACGTCATCGAATCGCGGCTGAACCAGTACGTGAGCGAATACAAACGCGGCGGCCTCGACTCAGTGCGGCAGCTGGCGACGTTGCGGCGTGGCCGGGCGCAGCAGGCGTTCTTCGTCCGCGTTGGAGATCGCGATAATCACACGGCTTTTCTTCGGCACGCCGATGATTGGGCGGAGTTCGAGCCGGAGCGACTGAGCTCACGGCCGCTTCCCACGATGGGCAGGCGCGCCTGGGAGACGCTCCCTTCCGCAGATGGAACGTCCCTCCTCGTGGGCGCCGAGCGACTGCCCGATGGCTTTGTGCTGCAAGTCGGCAAAGCCAATGACGAGCTGAATGAGCTCCTGGCAAACTACCGGCGCACCTCGATGATGGTCTTCCTCGTCGTGCTGCCGCTGAGTTTTGTTGGCGGCGCGCTGCTCACGGCGCGAATGCTGCGGCCCGTGCAGCATCTCACCAACGTCGTTCAGGAAGTCGTCCGCACCAATCGGCTGGACGCGCGGGTTCCCTCCGGCGGATCACGGGACGAGTTGGAGACGCTCGCTCAGCTCTTCAATCAAATGCTAAGCCGTATCGAGGCCCTCGTGCGCGACATGCGGGACTCGCTGGACAACGTCGCCCACGACCTGCGCACACCCCTGACGCGACTGCGGCACAAAGCGCAGACTGCGATCCAGGCGCTCGACGAACTGCCTGCGCGCGGCGATTGCGCCGGCTGCCGGCTGGCGGTGGAAAAGTTTGGCGACTGTGTGGAGGAGGCAGATCGGATCAGCCAGCTGCTCAACACCCTCGTGGATATTGCGGAGGCGGAAGCAGGAATCGGCAAAATCGAACCCTCTTCAACCCCGCTCGATGAGGTCGCTCGTCACGCCGTGGATTCCTACACGGAACTCGCTGAGGCATCTCGCGTCGCCGTCAGCGTGAAAATCCCCGCCGGTCTGCATGCGACGATCGACAGCCCCACGCTCTTTCGCGTCCTCGCGAATCTCGTCGATAACGCGATCAAATACACTCCGGGCGGCGGGAGGGTTTGCATCCGGGCAACCAGCCGCGGCGCCGAGGTGGAGTTGTCCGTAAGTGATACCGGCATCGGCATTGCGCCCGAAGATTTGCCCCGCATTTGGGACCGCCTCTTCCGCAGCGACCGCAGCCGTTCGCAACGCGGAATGGGACTCGGACTCAGCCTGGTCCGCGCAATAGTCGAATCCCGCGGGGGGCGCGTGAGCGCCGAGAGTAAACCCGGCGAAGGCACAACGATCCGCGTTATCCTCCCCACCGCCAACGCTCCCGCTCCCACTGCGGAAGCCGCCATGAATGTTTGATGCTCCGATGGGACCTCGAAGATCTTCAAAGAACGTGTGCTCGATCTCTTCCCTCTCGCGCTACGACTTGAAGTCCCGACGGCAGAAGACGGCGATGCCGATGATCACGAACGTGGCGTTCACGCCAATCAGGTAGAGATAGTCGGTCGCCATCTTTTCCCACGGAATCGGCTCGCGCAGTGCATTCAACCAGCTCGCCACGTGCGACGAGATGAACCAGTGCCGGTAGTCCGCGAACTGTGGCCACATGTAGAGGATGCGATCCGCGATCAAGATCGTGAGCGTAGCGATCGTCGCAGAGACCGGCTTCATGTTGAAGCAGGAGAACATGAAGGCCAGGGTCGTAATCACGCAATGCGCAGCCGCATTAAGCGTCATTGCCAGCCAGAACCGGTTTGCCGCATCCCCGGCTGGAAAGAACGCGATCAATTTCTCCTCGGGGATGAATGCGAAGAGGCCGCCTAATCCCCGCCACACGTAACCCATGAGCAGCGCGGTCCCCCCGATGAAGAGGACCAGCGCGAAGGTGTAAACGAGGCACGTGAGATACTTGATCACCAACAGCCGCAACCTGCTGATTGGCCGGCACAGCGTCATTCGCAGGGTCCCGTCTTCCGCTTCCTTGCTGACGATATCCCCGCCCACGAGCGCGAGGAATAAGCCACCCAGGAGGAAGAGGGTGAACAACACGACGATGAGCGCGATCGTCAGGCCGCGGAAGTAATCATCGAAGATCACGTCCATTCCCGCGCCGTTGCGCTCGAAGTCGCGGCGAAAGAAACGCTGCACCTTTTCCGTCTGGAGGAGCAGGAGGATGACAATCTCCAGCGCAAGGAATGCCCCGAACCCCATCCACGTGCGCTTGCGCGCGAACAGCTTGGCGAGTTCGGCCCGGAATTGGCGGAAGAAGAGCGTCATGGTTTGTGGACCTGCTCGAGGTAAAGCTGCTCCAGCGTCTGGCGTTCCGGCTCGATCGCGC
>CBHXZU010000323.1:0-6994 GCA_966125105.1 uncultured Prosthecobacter sp. | reverse complement strand
CTCGAGAGCAGTGCGAAGCAGCGGCGTAGTCATGGCGACACGGTTTTGCGCGGCAATTGAGAAAGCCTCGCCGCAATTGGCGTTTCAAGCAACAGGACAGCGAGCGCGCAGAGCAGCAGCCAACGCCAGAGTTTTTGTTGGCCTTCGACTTCTGCCGCCTGGATCGCCGCGGGGTTTGGCACCGGGGCATCCGCGAGGCGCTCACGATCTGACTGCAGCGGCATGCCCAGCGCGGTGAGTCGTCGCGCATCCAAAGGCTGCACTCGGGATTCCTCAGGACTCAAGTTGACGACAAAACGCTGATTGCCCGGCGTGATTTGGTAAATGCCCGGCTCGTCAGTCCCCGCGAACATGCCCCCGCTCGCAACGTCCGTTTCTTTTCCGGAAGGCGCGCGCACTTTGAATGGCTGCGGCCCGGGCGTCATTGGGACCGATTCACCGACAAAATACTGCGCCCTCCGTGGCAATGCCCCGCTGCTTTGCTCGAGCAATGAAAGAAGCAACGGAACGAACTTCGAAGACAGCGCAAGCTGGCTGTCGTCCGGTCGCCACGTCGTCGCTAGGACGATCACGCTGCCTCGCTCGGACGGCACTTGGATGAGTGCGGGAGATTTATCGTCAAACTTCGCCAGCACCTTCGCGTTCGGCACGCCTTCCAGCCCGATTGACCGGTGCTTCCAAAACCGGATCTTCGCAAAGTCGCTAAACCGAGGATCCGCAAACGGCGCAAAGATGGGGTGTCCAAAATCGATGTCGCCGATCAGGGAATATTGTTTTCCGATCGCTGCCTTTACCGGGACCGATGCCGCTCCCAACAGGCGAGCGACAGCCGGACCTGCTCCGGCGGACGGCACCGGGTAGAGCACGATACGCCCGCTGTCTGCCACTTCGCGAGCAGCTGCGAGGGTCGCATCTGTGATGCCCTCCCCGAGCACGACGAGTTGCGCTCGCTGCATCTCGTACGCGGCTGGCGGAGGGTCAGGCGGACGCGCCACGACTTCCACCACCTGCTCGCGCGTCGAGGGAAATCCACGATTCAAGTAGTAGAGCGCGCCCTGCGTGTCATCCGGACGCTCCTTGCCGAGGAACAGCACCGTCAATTTGGATGGTTCAGGCGGAACCACGTAGGTGGTATTGTCGAAGTCAACCGAGTCGCCCGTCAACACGAGCTTTTCTGCGCCGGCAGGCGGTAGTTCAGTTCGGGCGACCCGCGCCTGTCCCAAAGGAACGTAGACATCGAGTCCGGCTGTTGGCGGCGCCGGTTGCCACTGCACGCGGTACTGCTCCTTCTTCGCTGTTGGTGAACTTTGCACGCGCAACCGCAGCTTTGGCTCAGCTTCGCCGGACGGGCCTTGATCCACGAGCCACTGCACGCTGGCGTTGTCGAGTTGATCGGATGCCAACGTGTCCAGCGTGACGAACACCCCTTTTGGCCAGGCAAAGCCCTGCAACCCGTCGAGTTTCGCGCCCTCCTGGAAATCACTCACGATGATGATCTCGCTATTGCCGGGCGTGTCGCGACCCGCATCGAGCAACTCAGCGGCCGCGAGCACCGCCGCGCCGAGATTCGTGGATGCCCATGTGGGCTGGATCCCTTGCACACGCTGCGTGATAGCCGGCACGCGTTCGTCGAGCGCCGTGGTTCGCCATTGCTCGAATGAGACCAAGGTCGTTGGGCCTCGATCGAAACTCACCAGAGCAAACTCATCCGTGGGCGTCGCCTTTTTCGCGTGTTCTTGCACTCTCTCCTGCGCCTTTTTCCATAAGTCGCCGCGTTTCATGCTCGCGCTGGTATCCACGAGAATGACCGCGCGCTTGCGCGCATCGGTTGCGACGGGCGGCTGCGCAGCTTGCTGAAAAAACGGCCGCCCAAAGCTCAAGGCGAGTAGGAGAATGACGAGGCACCGCAGCAGCAACAGCCACAGGTTTTCCAGTCGGCTCCGGCGCGTGACTCGCGGCGGAGTGGGCTGAAGGAACATCAGCGAACTGAACGGTGTTTGCTCCTTCGTTGAGCGCCGGATCAGGTGAACGATGATCGGGCCAACGATCGCAAGACCACCGAGAAGAAAAAGCGGCGCAAGGAAGGTCATGCCGCATCCTTTCGACGCACAAACTTCCCGCGGGTGGCGCGCCCCTTCAGAAAATCAAATAATGCAAGCTCCAGCGGACGCGTCGTATCCAGCTGCACCAAGCTCGTGCCCAATCGCTGACAGATCCCGCGAACCGCCGCTAGGTGCGCGTTGAACTTTTGCAAGTAGTCATGCCGCGCGAGACTCGGATCGAGGAACAGGTCGCGACCGGTTTCGAGATCGAGGAAACGCGAGGGATTCGCGAAATCGAACGTCAGTTCCGCGGGATCGAGCACCTGGAAGATGATCACTTCGTGCCCACTCGTCGTGAGAAGCGAGAGCGGTTTCTCGAGTGATTCAGCAGGCGCAAGCAAGTCGCTGATAAGCACGATCATCCCGCGCTTCTGCGTCAGCTCTGCAATTCGGTTTAGAGGCGCGCCCACGTCGGTCGTCACGCCCGCCGGTGCCTTTTCCAATGCGAGCATCATCCGGTGCATGTGTCCGGGGCGATGCCGCGCCGGCAGGTATTCGCGGATCCGCTCATCGAAAGTCAGCAATCCGGCGGCGTCCCCTTGCTGCGAAAGGAAGTAAGCAAGCGTCGCCGCGAGCGTGCGGGCGTAATCGAGTTTCTTCCATGCCTGCGAGCCGAACATCATCGACCGGCTCTGGTCCACGACGAGGTAACAGCGCAGGTTCGTCTCGTCCTCGAACTTCTTGATGTAATAGCGGTCCGTCCGCGCCGCTAATTTCCAATCGAGATACCGCGGATCGTCACCAGTCGCATAGGGGCGATACTCGGTAAACTCGACCGAAAATCCGTGATACGGACTACGGTGTATGCCGTGCCAAAACCCTTCGACGATCGCCCGCGCCCGAAGATCCAGATTCCGGATCGCCATCAAGGCGCCGGGATCCAGAAAGCTCGTGACGGACGCGGCGTTGGCCATGATTTATGAAACGGTGGACAACACGCGCTCGATGATTTTTCCGACCCCAATGCCCTCGGCTTCCGCGCGGTAATTCACGAGCACGCGGTGACGCAGCACCGGCGCGGCGAGCGCAGTGAGATCTTCCTTGGTAACGTGCGCGCGGCCATTCAATAGCGCCCGCGCCTTGGCTCCGAGCGTAAGGTATTGCGCAGCACGCGTGCCAGCGCCCCAGTTTACCCAGTCGTTCACAAAATCCGGCGTGCCCGGCTGGCGCGGACGGGTGGCCGCTGCCACTCGCACCGCAAAGCGTACCAGATCCTCCGCGATCGGCACCTGCCTGACCATGGCATGAAAGCGCTGCACGTCTTCTCCCGAGAACAGCGGCTCGATGCTCTCCGCCTTCGCCGAAGTCGTGCGCTGGATGACCGCAATCTCGTCCGCTTCGGGCAGGTAATCGATCACCACATTGAACATGAAGCGATCCAGCTGCGCTTCCGGCAACGGATACGTGCCTTCCATCTCGATCGGGTTCTGTGTCGCGAGCACGAAGAACGGCTCCGGCAAAGCATACCGCCGTCCGCTCGCCGTCACTTGATGTTCCTGCATCGCCTCGAGCAGCGACGCCTGAGTTTTCGGCGGCGTGCGGTTGATTTCATCCGCCAGGATCATGTTTCCAAAGATCGGTCCCGGCACGAACACGAGCTGCCGCCCTTCCGCCGTATCCTGCAAAATCTCCACGCCCGTAATGTCCGTCGGCATCAAGTCCGGCGTGAATTGAATCCGGCTGAAGTTGAGGTGAAAGATTTGGGCGATGCTTTTTACAAGGAGCGTCTTCGCCAACCCCGGCGCGCCCGTAATGAGGCAGTGCCCGCCGGCAAACAGTGCGATCAGGATCTGCTCAATAACGTCATGCTGCCCGACAATGACTTTTCCCAGTTCCCGAAGGATCCGCGGCTTGGCCTGTTGAAGTTGTTCAAATGTGTCTGCGTCGGACGGAGCGGCGGATGTGTGCACGTGTTCGGGTCTTGGAAAACTCAATGCGTCATCGCGTAGAAGACGATGTTGATGCCGAGCGGGTAGGACTTCTTTTCGGAAAACTCGCGAAAGTAATATTCGTTCTCCCCTTCGCGCTCCCAGCCATCGCCGTTGTCGGTGTTGTGGCAGATCACGACACAGAGACGCCCTTTGTCGTCATTGATCCCGCGGATGTGGCACTCCTGCGAGTCGTACGTCTCCCAAGTACGCCCGCCATTGTACTGGCTCTCCGTCCCGAGCCGCACATTCGGGATCTGGAGATTGAGGTCGTTCGGAATGTCGAAGACGGAGTGAAAGATCGGATGCGTGCGCGGGATGTCGAAGATCTCGCGGTCGGGAAACACGCGTTTGATCTCCGTGGCAAAGTTCTCCCACTCATCCTCACCCCAGAAGTCGTCCACCATGAGGAATCCGCCATTCAGCAAATAGCGGCGCAAAATCGGCAGCTCTTCCTCCGAGAACCCGAGGTCGCCCGGCTCGACGATGTAGATGAATGGCTGCCGAAAGAGCTCAGGATCCGTGATCTCGATCACCTTCCCGTTCGGGTCGACCTTGATCGAGGTCATCTGCTGCAGCCGGTAGCTGAAGTTCAGATCCGCATCAGGCCAATCCGTCGCCCACCGTCCACTGCCCATCCAGATGCCATTGCTCGCGCGGCGATTGTAGGTGCCGTAGCGGATGCGGGTGAAGGTGAAGACGTCCTTCTCAAAGCCCGGCGCGTTCTGCCACCGCGGCGTCTGATCGGTGTGCTGTTCCGCGCGAGGATCGTCGGTATTCACCGGTCCACGGCGGCGGCGACCCCCAAATTGCGCGAACAGCGTGGTGCCGATCACCAGCACCAGGAGCATGGGAATAAATCGGCGCAGCGTCATGGCTTGGGTTGTTTGTTAACCCCGTGCGGCGGCGAAGGTTCCGGGTTCATTTCAAACAGGAGATCGAGCGCGGCGCGGAACCTCGGCGCTTCTTCCAGCGCGAGAAGGACCTCACGCTTGGCCTCACGATCCCCGGCTTGGTGCAAAAGCTTCGCGAGGCGAAAGTGAGCGTCCGCCGGATTGGGCGGATTCAATTTGAGCAACGCCCGGTAACTCGCGATCGCCGCCGTTCGATTACCCAGCGCATCATTCGCCTCCGCAGCGTAGCGGTGCGACGCGGGAAGCAGCGGATTCACCGCCACAAACTTTTCCGCGTTCGCCAGCACCATTTTCCAATCCTTCCGGTCTTCCGCGATGGACATGAGACGCTCATAAGCGGATGGCGCATCGGCGCAAAGGTCGGCGACCTTCTTCAGCATCGCCTCTTCCTCCGCGTCCTCGCCGAGCTCCCGGTGCACGCGGGCCAGCATCGCGTAAGCGCTGTCATCCGCATGCTGCTCCGGATACAGCTCGATCAAACGCAGCAGCGGCGCCTTCGCGCCCTTCCAATCCCCGGAATCCATCAGCCGTTCGGCCTTCTCGTTCAATGCGGTGTAAGAGTCAGGATTCTTCTCGAGCCATTCCTTCAATCCCTGCTCGGTCGAAAGCTCACCCCGCGGCGGAATCGCCCAATCGAGCTTCGGCCCCACCGCCCTCGCGCGAGCGCGCCCGTATTCCGCAAATTCCGCATCGATCTTTTCAATCGGCGCGAAATGCTTCGCCAGCGCCGTGTTCATGGCCATTCCCTTGCCGAGATCCGCGAGGCACTCGCGCAACTTCGGCAGGCCCCACTTCTCCACGAGCCACTCGATCACGAGCGATGATTGGTAATACGCAAACTGCAGGTGCGCCGGCGTCTTCGGCCGCATGAAAGCCCCGCTCAATTTGCTCACAGGTGTTACGTCCTCCGCGAGGAGCATGGCCCTATAGCGCGGCTGCATCTGCTCGCCCCAGCTCCCGCGCTGCTGACGCTCTTCATAAACGCTGATCCCTTCACTCAGCCAGCGCGGCATCTTGTTGCGCGTCAGCGTCAGCGTCACCACGTGGCCAAACTCGTGCCACAGCATCGATTGCCAATTTGTCGCCGACCCCGGACGCGCCGCGGGGCTGTTGGCCGTGATGACCCGCCCAAAACAAACGCCGAGATACCCTGAGCCACCCGGCAGACCGAAGGTGCGAATCGCAAAGTCCTTCTGGTCATTGAAGATCTCCACCACCGTCCGGTCTTTCAGCGGCATGCCGTATTTCTTCGTGAGGGCCGTGTGCGCCCGCTCGAGCAACGCGATCACCTCCGGCCCGTAAATTTCCGCCTCCTTGGGCTCCATGCGGATGTCGAAGTTCTCGCTCTTCAGCAGGCGGAAGTTCGCCATCACATCGTGAAGGTTCGTCAGGTTGTAAGCGACGACATCGTAAGGGTCCGTCTTGTAGACTTCGTCCGCCAGCGCCCACCCCTCCTCGCTGCGCCCGAGGCGAAGATAATCCTGCGCAAGCTGGATCTTCGCCGCGAGGTAGTCCTTGTCGAACTTGAGTGCCTGGTTCTGCATCGCCGCGCCTTCGGCAAAGCGATACTTCTGCGAAAGCTTGCGACCGATGAGGTGCGGCACCGCCGGGTTGGTAGCCCATGGTTTCAGCGCCGTCGCGCGCGCGGTTTGCTCTCCCTTCTCGTCCCCGCGCAGATGCGCGATCACCGCGCGGTAGGCATGCGCCTCAGGAAGATTTGGATTAATCGCGAGCGCCTTGTCGATGACCTGTTCCGCCTCCACGTACGCCTCCGAATCAATCGCATGATCCGCCAACATCAGGTGCGCGCCCGTGTGACTCGGATTAAACTCCAGCACCTTGTCCAGCGCCGCGCTCGACGCCTTGGAATCGCCCGACTCATACGCTCGCGCGAGCCCGAACTGAATATCCGCATCGTCCGGAAACTTGCGCGCTGCCTGGAGAAAGGACTTCGCCGCCAGCGCGTAGTCATTCTTATCCAGCGCGACCTGCCCGCTCACTAGGTAGGCTTCGCGAAACTCCGGCTGCTCCTTCTTCAGCGGATCGATCA
>CBHXZU010000322.1:0-6996 GCA_966125105.1 uncultured Prosthecobacter sp. | reverse complement strand
TTTGCCGGCGCGGTGAGCGATCCGTGCGATGGGCGCACGCAAGGCACGCATGGGATGTTTGATTCGCTGCCTTATCGCAATGACGCGGCGATCGTGTTGCGGCGACTCATTCGTTCACTGCCTTTGCGCCGCGGCGTGCTCGGTATCGCCACGTGTGACAAGGGACTTCCCGCAATGATGATGGCTCTGGCCGGCGCACCGGATCTGCCGAGTGTGATCGTGCCGGGCGGTGTCACTCTTCCGCCGACACGCGGCGAGGACGCGGGGAAGATTCAGACGATTGGCGCGCGTTTTTCCCACGGGCTCATCTCGCTGGAGGAAGCGGCGGATCTCGGTTGCCGCGCCTGCGCCACGCCGGGCGGAGGCTGCCAATTTCTCGGCACCGCCGCGACATCGCAGGTTGTGGCAGAGGGACTCGGCATCGCCCTCCCCCACTCCGCACTAGCTCCGAGCGGACAAGCAGTCTGGCTCGACCTCGCCGTGCAATCGGCACGCGCGCTCGTCGCTTTGCAAAAAGCTGGATTGGCCGGACGCGACATTCTCACTGACGCGGCGATCCGCAACGCGATGGTCGTGCACGCGGCCTTTGGCGGGTCCACAAACCTGCTCCTCCACATTCCCGCAATCGCCCACGCCGCCGGGTTGCGGCGCCCGAAAGTCGAAGACTGGATCTCCGTGAATCGTGCCACCCCGCGCCTCGTCGACGCGTTGCCAAATGGGCCGGTGGGACATCCCACGGTGCGCGTCTTTCTCGCCGGCGGCGTCCCGGAAGTGATGCTCCATCTTCGCGCCCTCGGCTTGCTCGATCTCTCGGTCCGCACCGTGACGGGTGAAACGCTCGGCGCGAACCTCGATGCGTGGCAACAAAGTGAACGCCGGCGTCGTTTCCGCGAACTTCTGCAGCAACTCGACGGCATCGATCCGGATGACGTCATTCTGCCGCCAGAACGCGCGAAGGCACGCGGACTCACCGGCACGGTGATCTTCCCCACCGGCAATCTCGCACCCGAAGGCAGCGTGGTGAAAGCGACATCGATTGATCCGAGCGTCGTGGGTGCCGATGGGGCCTTCCGACTCGAAGGCCCCGCGCGTGTATTTACCAGCGAAGCCATCGCGATTTCCGCGATCCGCGCGGGGCAGATTCACGAGGGCGATGTGATCGTCGTCGCGGGCATCGGCCCGATGGGCACGGGGATGGAGGAAACGTATCAGCTCACCAGCGCGCTAAAGCATTTGCCCTTCGGGAAGCATGTCGCGCTCATCACCGATGCGCGTTTCAGCGGCGTGAGCACCGGTGCCTGCATTGGCCATGTCGGACCAGAAGCGCTCGCGGGCGGACCGCTCGGCAAACTCCGCGAGGGTGATCGTATCCGCATCGTCATCGATCGCTCGCGAATGGAGGGCAGCGTTGATTTCATTGGCGATGGCAGCGGCACACTCAGCCGCGAGCAAGGCGCCGAAATTCTTTCCAAACGCGATCGCAACCCGGCACTCGCGCCGCACCCGTCGTTGCCGATCGACACAAAGCTTTGGGCCGCGCTGCAAAGCGCCAGCGGCGGGACGTGGGGCGGGTGCGTCTACGATGCGGAGGCAATCCTGGCAAAGCTCGGGAGCGCAGGGTGAGCCTAAAAACCGAACGCCTTCTCGCGCCAAGATTGTCGCGCCCCTTCACCCGCGTCATCTTCTCCGCGTGAAAGACGAAAAATCCATGCGGTGGCACCGCGTTCGTGAGTCTTTGCAAGACGCGCTTGCTGCAGAAACTCCGTGGGAATCACGAGTCGCTGCCATCGTCGAGGCAATCTGGGCCGAGTTCGGCAATCACCGACCCTTATCGTGGGTGGGTTTCTATCACCTGCACGAAAGCGAAATGACCCTCGGTCCGCGTCGCGACAAACCGGCGTGCTCCCCCATCGGCCTGCACGGCGCGTGCGGGCAGGCTGCGCTTTCCGGCCGACCACTCCTTGTCCGTGACGTGCGCGACCTTGGAGCTGGCTACATCGCTTGTGATCCTCGCGACCTCTCGGAACTGGTCGTGCCCGTGGCGGATCAAACGGGAGCAGTGCTGGGCGTGTTTGACCTCGATAGTTACGCCGAGGCGGCCTTTGATGAAATGGATCAAGCGGCGCTTGAACAGATCATTCGGGACTTCCTCGCCGGGTCTGTTGCGCGAAGTCCGCGGTAAGTCCTTTCGCCAGGGCATACCGCGTCTCATTCTCCAATCCCGCCAAGACTGACCTCATGCAAATCACCAGCGATGCGCGAAGTTTGTTCAATCCCGGACAAGCCGAGAACTTCTTCGACATCGCGGACCTTCCCTCATTTGACGCTTCGCAAAACACGTCTTTCAGCCGGACGAATGCTCTTTGGCTCTCGGAGTTTTCACGCCTCATCTATCGGCAGGGCACCGACGAATTGAAGAGCGCGACAGGCCCGAGCCGAAACGAAATCCTCGAGTCGCGAGGATGGCGGGAGACGGCGTTTATCTGCCTCCCCAGTCTGCAGGCCGCGGTCTTCGAATCCCACGACGGGCAATGCGCGGCGCTGGTTTTCCGCGGGACGCTGGGCCTGCGCGATCTTCTCACGGACAGTCAATTCCTCATGGAAGCATGGGAAACCGGAGGGCTGGTGCACCGCGGTTTCCGGCGTAGCTTCGCCACAGCGTGGCCATGGTGCGAACAGCAGTTGAAACGGCTGCGATGCCCCGTCTTTTTCACCGGCCATAGCCTGGGCGGCGCGCATGCCACCCTGGCCGCCGCGAAGGTATTGAGCAGCCCAGCTCTCCCAAAGCCCGCCGCGCTTTACACGGTCGGCTCACCTCGCGTGGGAGATTCCAAGTTCGCGGATGCGTTGCAGGGATTCCTCCATTGCCGATGTGTGAACGACCAGGATCTCGTGCCGACCATTCCGACCGCGTTTTCGCTGCCCAGCTTCCCCATCTACCAACATACCGGCAATTTGCATCGACTGACACCGGACGGCGGATTGGAACTCGGCGCCGCGGGCGCCGACGTTCACGGAGAAAAGAATCCGCTCGGTGGAATCCAGGAGTTCACGCAAAACCTGCGCCGCATGCTGGCAAACGTCGCTTCGGGGCAGGCGCTGCCGGGATCGCTCATCGACCACACCCCGATGAACTACACGGCGCGACTGGAATCCCTCCGGATTTCCTGAGGGCCTCCAGTCTTCTCTTGCCGGGGTTGCCGTCATGGGCACACTTTCCGGGATCGTGAAAAGAGCCCTCCAGACCGCTCTACCTTTCAAAGCGTTTTCCCGTCCGTCACGCGCGCTCGCTCGTCTAGCGGTGGGTCTCGGGGCAGCCGTCCTCTGCGCAACGGTCTCTGCCGAAACTCCGACACCGCTGGACAAGTCGGTAAAAACGGTGATCAACCAGTATTGCACCAATTGCCACGACGCGGAGGAGCAGAAAGGCAAACTGGATCTCGAGAAGCTCAGCGAGTCGGAAGTCACGCAAAACGCCGAACAGTGGGAACACGTCATCCGCAAATTGCGCGCGCGGCAGATGCCGCCTCCTGGGAAGAAGCGACCGGCGGAAGATATCTTCGACGACGTGGTCGCGCGCCTGGCGGCTCCGCTGGATAAGGCGGCATCCGAACGCCCGAACCCCGGTCGTGTGGAGACGTTTCGTCGCCTCACCCGCACGGAATACCAGAACGCAATTCGCGATCTCCTCGCGCTGGAGATCGATGCCACCGCGCTCTTGCCGAAAGATGATGCCAGTCATGGTTTCGACAACATCACGGTGGGCGAGTTGTCGCCGACGCTGTTGAACCGCTACATTTCCGCGGCGGAAAAAATCGCCGCCCTGGCGATGGGGGCTCCACAATCACGACCCGGCGGCGACACGTTTCGCCTGCCGCCGGATCGGACACAGGAGGAACACGTGGACGGTTTGCCACAAGGCACGCGGGGCGGAACGCGGATCGCCTACACTTTTCCGCGGGATGGCGAATACGAGATCCAGATTCGCCTGACACGTGATCGGAACGAAGAAGTGGAAGGTCTCAGAGAGAAGCACGAAGTGGAAGTGCTGCTCGACCGCGCAAACGTGAAGACCTTCACCGTCGCGCCGCCGAAAGGTGATCGGAACTTTGAGAAAGTGGATGCGCACCTCAAAGTCCGCGTGCCGGTGACTGCAGGGATGCACGAGGTCGGGGTGACTTTCGTAAAGAATCCGTCGTCGCTGCTCGAGACCAAGCGTCAGCCGTACCTCGCCCGCTACAACATGCACCGGCATCCGCGTCTCACGCCGGCGATTTACCAGGTATCGATTAACGGGCCCTACGATTCGAAAGAAGCTGGAGATTCACCGAGTCGGCAACGGATCCTGGTAACCCGGCCGGCGAACTCCGCGGACGAAGATGTCTCCGCTGAGCGAATCCTTTCGACATTGGCCCGCCGCGCATTCCGTCGACCCGTGACGGTCGCGGATTTGCAAAAGCCGATGGCATTCTATCGAGAGGCAAAAGCGGAACGTGGCTTCGAAGCGGGAATCGAAGCGGCGCTGAGCGCGATCCTCGTCAGCCCGGAGTTCCTGTTTCGCATAGAGCAAGAACCCAGCGGAGTGACTGCCGGATCCGCATACCGCATCAGCGATCTCGCGCTGGCGTCGCGTCTTTCGTTTTTCCTGTGGAGCAGCATCCCCGACGACGAACTGCTCGCGGCGGCGGAACGCGGGGAACTGCACGAGCCCAAGGTGCTGGAGCAACAGACGCGACGCATGCTCGCGGATCCACGGGCGGAGAACTTTTCGCGGAACTTCGCCGAGCAATGGCTCCATTTGCGAAACCTCGAGTCCATCACGCCCGACCTTCGCCTTTTCCCGGAGTTCGACGACAATCTTCGCCAGGCATTCCGTCAGGAGACGGAACTGCATCTGCGAACCCTCCTGCGCGAAGACCGCAACGTGCTCGATTTGCTAAAGGCGGATTACACCTTCCTCAACGAGCGGCTGGCAAAGCACTACGGCATCCCAAACGTGTATGGCAGCCACTTCCGGCGAGTCGCGCTCGAGCCGGGCAGTCATCGTGGGGGACTCTTGCGACAGGGAAGCATCCTCGCGGTGACGTCCTACGCCACGCGAACTTCACCAGTGATTCGCGGGAAGTGGATCCTCGAGAATCTGCTCGGCACACCGCCGGCGCCCCCGCCGCCTGAGGTTCCCGCTCTCAAAGATAACACGGTATCGGCCAGCCTCTCCGTGCGGGCGCGGCTCGCGGAGCATCGGGCAAACGCTGCGTGTGCCAGTTGCCACGACGTCCTCGACCCGATCGGCTTCGCGCTCGAGAATTACGACGCCGTGGGTCGCTGGCGCGCGCTCGAAGACGGCCAACCGGTGGACGCCACGGGCGGACTTCCCGATGGCAGCAAGTTTAGCGGGGTGGATCCATTGGAAGACGGGCTGCGCAAGCGCCCTGAGCTCTTCGTGAACACGCTCGCGGAGAAGCTCCTAACCTTTGCACTTGGACGTGGCGTCGAGACTTACGATGCGCCGGCAATCCGCAAGATCGTCGCCGAAGCGAAGGCCAATGATTTCCGGTTTTCGTCAGTTATCCTGGGAGTAGTGCGCAGCGCACCATTCACCATGCGGAGAGCATTATGATCATTACGAAGAAGTTCATCCCCCGACGCGCGTTCCTGCGCGGGCTCGGCGCCACGATGGCCCTGCCGCTGCTCGACGCGATGATCCCGGCCGCAACCGCGCTCACGAAGACTGCGGCCAGCCCCGTTCGACGCCTGGGATACGTCTTCATGCCGATGGGATGCGACCAGAGTCGCTGGGCTCCGCCGGGAGACAATCTCGATGAGCTTTCGCCGATCCTGAGCTCGCTCGCGCCGGTGAAGGATCACGTCTCGGTAATCAGCAACCTGGAGCTGCAATGCGCCTACCCCGGCAGCCACGCGACCTCTAACTCCTCCTTCCTCAGCTGCGCGAAGGCGAAGCTGACCGAGAGCACGGACTACTATCTCGGAACGACCGTGGACCAGGTTGCCGCAAAGCGGATCGGCCAGGGCACGCAAATGCCGTCGCTGGAGCTCGCGATGGACCTGCTGCAAGTCGTGGGGCAGTGCGACAATGGCTACGCCTGCGTTTATCAGAACAATCTTTCCTGGTCATCGCCAACGACGCCTCTTCCGGCCGAGGCGCACCCGCGGATCGTTTTCGAGAGCCTGTTTGGCGCGGGCGGAAGCAAGGCGGAGCGGAGCGCGGCGCTGAAAAGGAAGGCGAGCCTGCTCGATTCCTTTAACGAAGACCTGGCACGCCTGCAGCGGAACCTCGGCCCGAGCGATCGCGCCAAGATCGACCAGTATCTCGATACGGTTCGCGAAGTGGAACGGCGCATCCAGAAGGCGGAAGCGGACGTCGCGGAGAATCCGCTACCTGATCTCGATCGCCCGGTCGGCGTGCCCGCCGCCTACGCGGATCACGCGCGGCTGATGTTCGATCTTCAGTTACTCGCCCTGCAAGGCGACGTGACGCGGGTCACCACTTTCCAACTCGCGCGCGAAACGAGCAACCGCACGTATCCTGAGATCGGCGTCTCCGACCCCCACCATCCGCTTTCGCATCACGGAAACGATCCGGACAAAATCGCCCGCATGGCGAAGATCAATCAGTTCCACGTATCTCTCTTCGCCGAGTTTCTCGCGAAGTTAAAGGCGACGCAGGACGGCAATGGCACGCTACTCGACCACTCGCTGTTCCTTTACGGAAGCGGCATTGGAAATCCGAACATCCACGACCACACAAATCTTCCCATCCTCGTGGCCGGTGGCGCGGCGGGAGGAATGCGCGGCGGGCGGCACATCAAGTTCGCCAAGCCAAAGCCGCTCGCGAACTTGCATCTCACGTTGCTGGATAAGGTCGGCGTGAATCTCGATTCCTTCGCGGACAGCACGGGTCGCGTCGACGAGTTGTTCGAACCGCTTTCGATTTGATCGATGCGATCGGGAAGCCAACGGCATAGACGGAGCGGT
>CBHXZU010000321.1:0-7000 GCA_966125105.1 uncultured Prosthecobacter sp. | reverse complement strand
GGAAACCCGGCGTATTTTTGTTGTTGGCGGGAGATAAGTGAGGTTAATGATGCGGCGTGTAATTGCGAGAGCGTTTTAGGCGGAACCACAACGACGAGGTTCGGGAACGGAGCGGCCGCCGCAAGCATGCTTGCGCCGTAGCACGGCTCGCCAGAGCGGTACGACCGTGCCATTCAAGACACAGCCATGAGCTAGTGAAACTTCGGTGCTCAACAAACCGCGAAGCGGCCAACTTTGTGGCGTGGCTTGCCAAAGCTGCGGAGAACGGCGCTGGTCTCGGGACGCTGAAGAGTTCCGAGCGGTGCCTGGATACAGGTCCTTCTAATCTCCCTTCGCGCCAAGCTTCTCCTCAGCTTTGGCAAGCCAAGCCACTCGGTTTGCCGTTCGCGGTTTGCTTTCAAACGACGCATATTCAGAACGAAGCGCGGCGTCCTTGAATGCCGCGCGGGTGACCGCTCTGGCGAGCCGTGCTACGGCGCAAGCGTGCTTGCGTTATTCCTCCCACGAGGAAGCCGGGGCTCGGGACAACGATCCGTGGCTCGCTCTAGACGAACATCGCTTCCAGCGCGGCGAGGTCTTCTGCGCTGATCGGGCCACTCTCCTGCCCTTCTCGCAGGGGGCCGCCACGCGTGGAGCGGCGCACTCGATCGAGCCAGCGATGATCTAGCGGATGCATCAGCAAGTCGCGATGGGTTGCAGCGACGGTGGTCTCGTCCTTTTCTCCGGTCGACGATCCTCGGCCGACATAGAATCCAGCGAGCGCGAGCGTGACGCGCACCGCGGTCGAGCGGCTGTAGCTCGTCAAGGTGCATGGCCGCTTCGGGTTCAGGGCCGCCCGGAGATTTCGGAAGTGCTCCAGTGACCACATTCCCGGGTTCGATGTCGGCGAGTATGGATCGTAGAGGATCGCGTGCGGAGCTGGCGCTGGCGGCGATCGCACCAATTCGCGGAAATCTCCCAAGTGCAGCGCCCAACGAAGCGTCCCGACGTCCGCGGCGTAGTTCCAGCACAGCTTCTCGACCGCATCCGTCCAAGGAAGCAGGTATTCGAGTTCCGCGGCGTGCTCTCGCGCAAACGACAACGGCTTTAAGGTCGAATCGAAGCTATGCAGATGCAGCGGCGCGGACATTTCACGCCATTCTTCCAGCACTGCCAGCGCATTTGCCGCCGCGCCAAGTCCCACATCCCAAACGACAATCGGCTCCTTCATTTCCCCTGCCCGATCTCGCAAGCGCGATTGCCCCACGTGCAACCCCCGCGCCTCAGCCATCGGCCCGACCACCGGGTGAAAGGTCTCCTGGTGCTCTTCTGAGCGCAAACTAGCTGCGCCCGAGGCTACCCGCACTAAAGTAAAGGAATCGTAAAGCTGCTTCGCGGACACCTCCGCCGATGGCACATTGACGCCACTGACACAAGTCCGATGCCAAATGTCCAGCTGACCGTCCCCGATGTGGCCCCGGTGATGGTGCTACCGACAGTGCTTTTCCCCCACGCGCTGATGCCGCTCTATATTTTCGAACCGCGCTACCGCGCCATGCTCCAGTGGGCGCTCGAGCACGATCGCATGTTCTGCATTGCGATGCAGCGCACCGACGGCGTCGAAACTGGCTCGCCCGATGATTTCGTGCACACCGCGGGCCTTGGGTTGATCCGCGCTTCCGTCGAACGTGAAGACGGAACGTCCCATCTCATACTGCAGGGGTTGATTCGCGTGCAGTTCACGGGCTTCGCCAGCACCACGCCGTTCTTCCTTGCGCAAATCGATCCCCTTCCGAGCACTGGCATGCCGGAAAGCCAATCGACGCCAAGCTATCAGGAACTGATCACGCTGGCGGGTGAGGTGCGCAGCCTCTGCCAGCGCATTCGCGAAAAGGGTTCGCCGACTTCGGATGGCATCGACGAATTCTTCGCCAAAGTAGAAGACCCTGACGTGCTTTCCGACTCGGCCGCTCACGCATTTCTTCGAGCGCCGGTGACCCGCCAGGATGTGCTCGAGGAACCGAATGTCCGCCGGCGTCTGATTAAGCTCGCGCGGTATCTCAAGGCGGAGCTGGACCTTCCGATTTAAGGAAAGCGCGCGCTTTTCCTTCCGTCCGCAATGCGCCGTCCATTAGAACGGCGCGACATGAAGACCCTCAAACTCGGCGTGATTGGCGGCGGCCTGATGGGCCGGGAGATGGCTAGCGCGATTGGTCGCTGGGCCGCGCTCACCGACGCGCCCGTTCGTCTCGAGCTGACTGCCGTCTGTGATCTCGTCGATAAAGTGCGGAACTGGTTCTCCGGGATCCCGACGGTCAAATTGCTCACCGCCGATCACAAGGAGCTGCTCGCGAGTGATGTGGATGTGGTCTACGTGGCAGTGCCGCACCACCTGCACCGGGATCTCTACCTCGATGTCTTGCAGGCGGGCAAAAGTCTCTTCGCGGAGAAGCCGTTCGGCGTGGACCTCGAAGCTGCGCGAGAGATTCGCGCCACCGCAAATGAACTCGGCCGCTTCGTGCGGTGCTCGTCGGAGTTTCCGTTTCTCCCCGCGGTGCAGAAAGCGTTCCGCTACCTGCAGAGCGGCTCGCTCGGCCGCGTGCTCGAGATTCGCAGCGGCTTCTGGCATGCGAGCGACCTCGATCCGACAAAGCCGGTGAATTGGAAACGCCAGGTGCGCTTCTGCGGTGAGATCGGCGTAATGGGCGATCTCGGCATGCACGCGGTGCATGTGCCGTTCCGTCTCGGCTGGAAGCCCAAGCGCGTCTACGCGCAGCTGCAGAAGATTTACACTGAGCGTCCTGACGGCAAAGGCGGGATGGCTCCGTGCGACACGTGGGATAATGCCATGCTCCACTGCGACGTGGATGTTCGCAATGCGCAGGGCGTGGTCACCGACACCGACGTGCCGATGCGCATCGAAACCAAGCGGCTGGCGCCCGGCGAAATGAACAGCTGGTATCTCGAAGTCTACGGCACCGAGGGAGGCGTTCGCTTTTCGACGAAGGAGCCGAAAACGCTGTGGCTTTTCCGCCGCGGCAAGGAGCAGATTTGGGAGCGCTACGACGTCGGAATGAGCGAAAGCGCATTCCCGGTGGTCACAGGCGGCATCTTCGAAGCCGGGTTCGCGGATTGTTTCCAGCAGATGCTCGCGGCGTTTGCCGCCGAGCACGAAGGAGAACTGAAGGGCCGCTTTGGATGTGTGACACCCGACGAAGCGGTGCTCAGCCATGAACTCTTCGCGGCGGCGCTTGCCTCGCACGAAGAGCGGCGGGCGATCGCGCTGGCGGAGTAGACTGCGCGGCCGCATAAGCGCACAAAGCAAAATAGGTCCTATAGGACGCATGTGACCTATAGGACCTATTGAAAAGCGGCGTGCCGCAGTGGAGATTTCCTCTCCCGCTTTGCGCGTCTGCGTTTCGCGCTACTTCGCGACTTTCGTCAGCTTCGTTACGCGGCCGGTCTTGTTCCAGTCCTGCACGTAAAGGTTGCCGTCCTTGTCGTAGGTGAGGCCGTGCGGCGCGGTGAAGATGCCTTCTTTCCACGCTGCGACCGGCACGTCGAACTTCGCCCACTGCGTTTTGTCCGGGTTATCGCCGAGCGTGGAGATTACCTTGTTGTCCTTATCGAGGATCGCGACGCGGCTCTCGAGTTCGGCCACGGCGACGTTGTCTCCGAGGATTGAGACCGCGCAGGGGCGGCGCAAATCTTTGGTTACGACGGCGACGAAGTTTCCATCGAGGTCGAAGTGCTGAAGCCGGCGATTCTCACGGTCGCAGATGAGCAGCAGCGGCTTACCAGAACGGGTGTCCAAGGCGATACCGTGGCACGCCTGAAACTCTCCGTCGCCCTTCCCTTTTTTGCCGAAGGTTTTGATGTACTTCCCGGTGCTGTCGAACTTGTGAACGAGCGACAGACCGTAGCCGTCGGCGGCGAAGATGGAGCCATCGGGACCAACTGTCACCGCGGTCGGCTTGTAGCCTTTTCCTTCGGGATAAACGTTTGCCTCCTTCGGATACGGGATCTTCAGGAGCACTTGACCGTCGAGCGTCAACTTCACGATCTGGGCTCCTTTGAGGTGCGCGGCATAGATCACTTCCTTGCCTTCCTCCTCGCGGATCATCATGCCATGCACGCCCGACAATTCCGGTGCCATGGTGCGAACGAGCGTGCCGTCCGACTTGAAAACATAGAACCCGTTGGGCCCGTCCGTGCTCACGTAAATGAGTCCCTGCTTGTCGACGACTGCGCTCCCGTGCGTCGGTCCGATGGTCAGTTTCTCCGGAATGTTTCCCCAATTCGGAACGGTCTCGTAGGCCGCCTCAGCGGTGCCGGTTTTCACGACACACGAATGCGTGTCGTCTTTGGGATCCGCCTGCCCCGGTTCCGGGTGGGAGAAGAGCGGCACGGACAAAATGCTGAGGGAAAGGATGGTTACGGAGAGACGTGTGGTGGTGCGCACGTCCGCGTGGGTATGGACGGCGAACGCTCTCGTCAATCTTTCACCGGACAGCGCAGGCACGCTGGGATTCGGGAATATCCGCGTTGGATGTCGGCTTTTTTGCCGAGCGAGGAAAACAGTCCGACGCCCAACCCGCACGCGCGCAACTCGCTATTCATACGGTCGGCCGACCACTTCGATCCGCTCATCTCTCCCCTTGCAAAACCGGCATTTTTGGATCCCTTCTCCCGGCTGCGATACGCATACGTAAGGCTTCGCAGTCGGCGCTCTGACCAACTAGTTCGCCACAGGGTCGGAGCGTGCCGGAAGAGGATTGGGGCGAGGATAGGACTGATTTTACCCTTCATGATTCGACATCTCTGTCTGCTTGCTGCTGCCGCGTCTGGACTGGCCTTCGGTGCTCACGCTCAAAACGTGAATGCGAACGCCAACGCCTTTGCCGCCAAGGCGAAGGAAAAGACCAAGGCTCCGCATCACCCGGATCGCGTGATTGTTCATTTCAAAGAAGGCGTGACGGAGGCGGAGGCCGAAGCAGAACACGGAAAGGCAGGCACGCGTTCGCACAAGAAGCTGCGCGGGCTCGAGGTGCGGGAGCGGGATGGGAACAAATCGCTCGAAGACACGATCGCGGAATACGAAGCGAGCGGGTTGGTGGATTATGCGGAGCCGGATTACGTGGTCCGCGCCAACCGCGTGCCGAACGATCCCGCTTACACGAGCGGCAAACTTTGGAACCTCAACAACACGAACGACGCCGACATGGATGCGCCCGAAGCGTGGGACACGCGCTCTATTTCCAGCACGATCGTGGCGGTGATCGATAGTGGCATCCGCTACACGCACGAAGACTTGCAAGGCAACATGTGGCGCAATCCGGGGGAAATCCCGGGCAACGGAAAAGACGACGACGGGAACGGCTACGTGGATGATGTTTACGGCATCAATACGATCACCGGCGGCGGCAATCCACGCGACGACGACGGCCATGGCACGCACGTTGCGGGAACGATTGGGGCTGTAGGGAATAACGGCAAGGGCAGCACTGGTGTGGCCTGGACCGTTAAACTCATGGCGTGCAAGTTCCTCGATGCGGATGGCAGCGGCTACACTTCCGATGCGATCGAGGCGATCGATTACGCGCGTTCCAAGGGCGCAAAAGTTCTCAACAACAGCTGGAGCGGCGGCGCTTATTCCCAAGCGCTTTTCGACGCGATCAATCGCGCGCGCTCGGCGGGAATGATCTTTGTCGCTGCGGCTGGCAACGAGACCGCCAACAACGACTCAGTCGCCGTTTATCCCGCGAATTACGCGTTGGACAACATCATCTCCGTCGCGGCCACGACTTCGACGGACAAGCTCGCCGACTTCTCAAATTATGGCGCCACTCGCGTGGAACTCGGCGCGCCCGGCGACAATATTTATTCCACCTCGTTTGCCGGCGATTCGAGCTATACGACGATGAGCGGGACTTCGATGGCGGCGCCGCAAGTGTCTGGCGCGTTGGCGCTCTTGTTTACGGCATTTCCATCGGACACCCGCGCTCAAATCGTGAGCCGCCTTTTGGGCACGGTCGATCCGCTGCCGGCGCTGGCTGGCAAGGTTTCCTCGGGGGGCCGACTCAACCTTGCTCGGGCGCTCAATCCACATCCTGGCAATGATGACTTTGCCTCAGCTGCTGTGGGCACGGGCGACTCGTTCCAGGCGAAAGGCTCGAACTTCGGCGGAACGGCCGAGGCGGGTGAACCGCTTCACGCGGGGGTGAGCGGCGGTCGCTCGGTGTGGTGGAAGTGGACGGCGAACGCGAGCGGAACCGTTACCGCGAATACCACCCTCAGTTCGTTTAACACCCTGCTCGCGGTTTATACCGGCGCTGACGTCGCAAATCTGACGCCTTTAGCTTCGAACAATAATGCGTCCAGCACGGTCACGACGAGCTCGCTCAGTTTCCAAGGGGTGGTTAATACGACTTACTACTTCGCGGTGGCTTGAATGAACGGCGCGCAGGGCAATGTGACGCTCACCGTCAAAGGTCAGCCAAGCGGCGATCCCAATAATGCATTTGCGAACCGGATTCGGCTCACGGGCTCGACGTTTGCGGTTACGGGCGCGAGCACCAATTCCAATAAGGAGGCGGTGGAACCCAATCACGCGGGTAACCGGGGAGGCAAATCCGTGTGGTGGACGTGGACCGCGCCGACGAGCGGCTACTACACGATGGATACCTTCTACAGCAGCTTCGACACGCTCCTGGCCGTCTACACTGGCACCGCCATGTCCACGTTGAAAGTCGTCGCGAGCAATGACGAAGCGGATGCCTACACGCATCGCAGTGAGGTGCGGTTTTACGCAGCGGCGGGACGCGTTTACCAAATCGCGGTGGATGGCTACGAAGGGGATTCTGGCTCGATCAAGTTGAACGGGCGGTATCGGTGATTGGAGGGGCGGAAGTTCCGAGATTCCGAAGTTCCGGAGGAACGCGATGAGATAGCCCGGGCAGAGCGAGGGCGAGCGCCGCCCGGGGAGCCGTTTCTTCGTTGTTAGCTCTGAAGGAGCGTCACC